>NZ_JAUWQB010000116.1 GCF_030611305.1 Desulfobacula sp.
ACCAAATATGACATATCATACTGCTCCAGGCTGTCATTTTCCAGGATCATCCTGTACAGGGCCGGGACCCCTAAAAGCCACCTGACTTTATATCTTTCGATGGACTCTAAAATGGCATCCACCTGGGGCTGTGGCATGAGGACCACCATGTTGCCCTTATTTAAACCAATGGCCATGAAAAATCCCAGGGCCATGATATGGAAAAGGGGATTAACGGCAATATAGACGTCTGTGCCTTCTTTTAAATGGTCCCCTGCCACGTCATTAGTTACATCGTTGATATAGGATGTGGAGCCGATATGATTGCCTGGCACACCCTTGGGAAATCCCGTAGTACCACCCGTATAGAGAATATAGGAAAGGTCAGTGGCAGGATTAATCTTTACATCTTCTTTCAGGGGCTCTGCTTTAAGAATTGATTTAAAGGATAAAATTTTGTCATCATAGTCCACTCTGCCATTGGGAACCTTGTCAAACAAAAGGCCCAGGCCCCTTTTCCAGGCTGGCAGAAGATCCACAAGATTGGTAACAATAGCCTGTTTCAGATTTGTACTTGCAAAGATTTCTTTTACATACCCGAAATTGGTATCCATGCAGATAATGGTTTGAGCCCCTGAATTATTGATCATATACTCGATTTCATGGGAGGTATAAATCGGGGAAACAGGAACCAGAACTGCCCCTGCCTTCTGGATGCCAAGATAGGCAACCACCCACTGGATGCAGTTGGGAATATAAAGAAGGACCTTGTCGCCTTTTTGCACCCCTAATTGTCGCAGCCCCCCTGCAAATCGTTGGCTTAAGTTTTTCAGATGTTTATAAGTAAAATGTTCGCCCAGATATAACACGGCCGTGTTATCCGGATATTTTTCACTCATCAGGTCAAATCTTGAAAAAGACAGTTCCTTTTCAAGCGGTATGATATTCTTCGTCATTTAGGATGGCTCCTTTTTTTATGAAACACCAAAATATGCAGATTTTACATCTGGATTATCCATGAGTTCTCCTCCGGTTCCTTCCATGACAGCCGCACCATTTTCAAGAATATAGGCATAATCTACAATAGGGAATACGGGTCGGGCATACTGCTCTGCTATGATAATAGAGATCTTGGTTTCCTCCTGGATAACTTTGGTGGCTTTGATCAGGGTGGCCTGCATCAAGGGGCTTAACCCTAAAAGCGGCTCATCCAGCAAAAGAACCTTGGGCTGTGCCATCAAAGCTCTGCCAATGGCCACCATCTGCTGCTCTCCACCGCTTAGAAATCCGCCCAGACGGTTCTTAAGTTTCTGCAGGGCGGGGAACATGTTCATAACATAATCAAGAGTGTATTTCGCCTGGGCCTTGGTGGCAAGATACCCGCCGATTCGAAGGTTCTCAAGCACACTGCTTTCTTTGAATAACCGCCGTCTTTCAGGACAGAGAATAATGCCGGCCTTTGCCCGAAGGCTTGGTTTCAGGTCCATGATATTCTGGTTCTGGAACAAAACCTCCCCTGTCAGGGTGATTCTTTCTCCTCCTGACATGTCCTCTTTTTTCCGTATATCCAGCATGATCCCTGATAAAGAATACATTAGCGTGGATTTGCCGGCACTGTTTGCCCCGAATACACCAACAATCTGGTTGTCATCACATTTGATGCTGATATTGTTCAGGGCGAGCATGTTTTCGTAAAAGACCATTAAATCGCGGGCTTCAAGCATATGTCATGACCTCCTCAACCTCTTCAGATCCAAAATAGGCTTCCTTGACCTTTTTATCTGCCATGACTTCGGTGGGGCTCCCTTCTATGAGTTTTTCGCCGAAATTTAAGACCATGACGCGGTTGGCCACCTGAAAAAGTTCCCTTAAGCGGTGCTCAATCATGACAATGGTAATACCCTCATCCTGGAGCCGTTCAATCAAGGGTACCATGGATGCAATTTCGCTCATGGATAGCCCTGAAAACACTTCATCACAGATAATGATTTCAGGTTTGAGGGCAAGACATCTGGCAAGTTCCAGCCGCTTTAAGTAGCCTGTGGGTAAAGTGGATGTTTTTTTAAAGGGAATATAAGAGTCCCTTTCAAACCCGATATCTTCCAGGATGTCAATGGCAATGGTCTGCCTATTGCCAAGAGTGCCACCACCCCGCCAGCCCCCGGTCCGCTTGGCCCTGGGGGAAAACAGCGGAATCACAAGGTTTTTATAGGCAGGCAGGCTGTAATAGGGGCGCATGACCTGGAAGGTTCTGGTTACTCCCATGTCGGCAATTTTGTGGGGAGGTTTACCCGTAATATTTTTGTTTTTAAAATAAATGTTGCCTGAGTTGGGTTTGATAAAGCCTGTAATGGAATTAACAATGGTGGTTTTTCCTGATCCATTGGGTCCGATAATGCCTAATACATCTCCGGGAAAAACATCAAAGCTGACATTTTCAAGTGCCTTGACACCACCAAACCTCTTGGAGAGTTGGTCTATTTTTAGAATAGGATCTGTCATATTTTGGTCCATCTTTCAAATTGTTCATATTTTCTTTGCCCAAATTCCATGATACCGCCACTTTTGAAAAGGATGAATCCCACAAGGATGGATGCATAAAATGCAATCCTCAATGTTCCAAAATCCCTTAACAGCTCTGATGCGGGAACCAGGATCAGACACCCTAAAATTGGCCCCACAAGTGTTCCTGATCCACCAATGACTGTGGCAGCAATGGGCAGAATGGAAAAATCAAGGGCAAACTGGGAGATCCCCGACCACATGTAAATATGAGTGAGACACGCCCCTGCCAGGCAGCCCATGGAGGAAGCTATATAAACGGCCAGAGCCTTGTATTTGGTAATGTTGATTCCAGATGCCTTTACTGCCTGATCATTGTCCATGATAGCCGTAAAAATCAGTCCCCTGTCTGTTGTGACAAAACGTCTCAGACCAAACAGAAAGATCAGCAAAATGCAGATCACAAAATATTGTTCTGCAAAGGAGGAAGAAAAACTATCAATACCGATTATTCCATCAGTCCCACCGAAAATATCAAAAGCTTCAATGATTCTTGCCATAAAAAGAGGATACATCAATGTTACAATGGCAAAATACACCCCTTTTAAAGGCAGGCAGGGTAAGAGCAATAATGTGCAGAAACCGCCGCCTATAATTGCAGCCAGAGGAACGGTAAGAAAAGGGGGAATAGAAAAATAAGTATTTAAGATCCCGGCAATATACCCCCCTGTCCCAATAAAAAAAGCCCCGCCTAAAGAGACCAGTCCAACGTAATGGGCCATAAAATCAAAGCTCAATGCCAGTATGGCATAAATACAGACAATTGATATGACCCTTTGCCAGTACATGTCCGGCACCAGAAACGGCAGGGATAGCATTCCTGTAATCAAAATAAACCTGGGCAGGGTCAGGTAGCAAAGCTCCCTCCAGGACATTAATGCGTAAAGTCCATCCGATCTGACCTTGATCCCTCGATCAATTCTTTCTTTTCTTGATTCTTGAGTGCTCACTTTTTTACACCCTCTCTTCCAATTCTTTCTGCTGGCCGAACAGACCGGACGGTTTTAGGATCAGGGTCAGGATAATGGCCAGTATGGCCACAACCATTTGGAAATGAGACCCGATGAATACAACAGTCAGGATTTGGGCATAACCAATGATAAAGGCTGCAAAAAAAGCCCCCATCCAGGAACCCAGTCCCCCAACAATACAAACGGCAATAGACATGATCAGAACATGATATCCTGATTCCACCACAATATTGCCAAGGGGCAAAATTAATGTGGCGGCAACACCTGCAAGAACAGCCCCGAATCCCATGGCCAGCATGGCCATTAAATCCGAATCAATGCCCAGCATCAGCGCTGCTCTCTCATCCTGGGCCATGCCCTGGAGCGCAAGCCCGATCCTGGTATGGTGAGTAAACACCCATAATACCGCCACAAGAAGAATGCCGATAACCATCATGATAAGCCTGTGAAAATCCACGGGAACAGGACCGATCATGATGCTTCCCTCCATGAACACGGGCAGTGTATAGGTCATGCCTCTAAAGCCACCAAACCTTAAACCTTCAAGGATGGCAAGCCCGATGGCATAGGAAGCGATAATCTCGGAAATGTTCATCCCCCTCACCCGTATCAGAACAAACCTATACATCAGCATTCCCAAAGCCCCGTTCACACCAAGGGATAAAATGATGGCAATGACATAGGGTAGCCCGATTTTATGAAATAAGGTCCATGTGACAAACCCGCATATAACATAAAGTGCCCCATGGGCAAAGTTGGGCACCCGGCTGATACCATATACCATGGCAAAGCCGAGGCCCATAAGCGCAAGGGACACGGAGTTGATGGTCCCATAAACTAGAATTTCCATAAAAAGATCCCAAAATTAAGTGTTGAACAAGGTAATTTTAAAAAATCAGTTTTACTTCATCAATTTTTAACCATCCAGGGCGGAAGCAGAATACTGCCTTTGGCAATACTTTTCGGGTATACCACAATTCGTTTGCCATCCTGCCACTGGAGAATGGAACCCACAGCGCCGTCTTTGGGGTCCTTGGCAGCAATGACCTGGTGGCTTTTGGGATCAAATCTTAGTCTTCCATAAACACCCATCACATCTGTCTGTTCAAGGGCCGTTATAACTTTGTCTGAGTCAAGGGTTCCTGCTTTTTCAATGGCATCTTTTAACACATACACAGCCATGTAGGAGCTGGATGATCCAAGGCCTTCAGGTTCAACACCCCATTTTTTGGCATAGGCATTATAAAATTTCATGGTCCATGGGGTGGCATCGGAAGGTGCGTTACCGGCATTTACCACGTTGCACAGTGTATACTCTCCCTTGCCGTCTGTGGCTTTCCAAAAACCCGGTTGTTCAGCTGCAGCCAATGTGGAACCAAAGGGAAGGGCAGGTATTTTAAGATCATACCATTGTTTTAGAAGAATAGCACTTTCAGGCATATCCATCCAGATATTGATGATTTGTGAACCCGTTGATTTGACTTTTAAGAGTGCCATGGAAAAATCTGAAGTGCCTGTGGGGAAGATTTCACTACCTGTCACCTCAAATCCCTTGGAACCGGCCACTTTTGCCATTACTTTGGCTGCACCCCTTGCATGGGATACATCCTGGGCCATGATAAACACCTTGGTTAAGCCATACTTTTCTTTCAGGTCTACAAAGTTTTCAATCATCTCTCCGATCAGGGTGACTGCTTCCCCGTGAATCCTGAAAGCATATTTAAACTTGTCATATTCTTTTGCTATAGTTTTATGATATGCCGGGGTTAAAACACCGCTGGTCACAATAGAGATTTTTTTGTGTTTGGACAATAAAGACAAGGCTGCAAGAGCTGCCTCAGACCTGTTGGGTCCGCCCACAATAAAATCTGCTTTTTTGCTTAAAATCAATCTTTCAACTGCCATCAATGCTTCACTTACAGGCACTCCCGGTTCAAGGTCACGGGTGTCGATGACTTCAACCTTAAACGGTCTTTTTTTGCCATTTACATTGACACCGCCGGCAGCGTTGATTTCATCCACGGCTAATTTTATACCCCGTTCCGCATCCCACCCGTAAAGGTAGGCAATAGACAGGGGTGCCCCTATAATAATGGGTTTTTCGGCAAAGGCATGACCCCCTGAAAATAATAAAAACATGAATACAAAAAGGCTGAGACAAACTCTTAATTTGATGTGCTTCATAGGTGTTCTCCTTTTGTTAATGCATTATCCCCAATTGATAATATTTAAGATCCGTGTGGATCAGACCGACTGATTTTGGATTTAACCTGTTGCAAAGGTATTATTCAAAGACGGGAAGTTTTCTCAAGGTCCCAGTGGGTTTTTCCCAGGACTTTTTAAAAGGTGGTCTTGTTCACTCTCTTTCAAAGATTTTATTTTCATATTCAACTCCAAGATAATCGTTGTATTCTTGACGTTATACATGTTCAATAAATCATAAAAACAAGGGGGAAAGGGAGCGGTAATTTTTCTCAATTCAGCTCAGTATTCATAACAAACAATATTTCAAAACGCAAATGTTATGCCGAAAGAAAATCAAAGCAAGGACAAGGCTCCTTTAACTATTTACAAAAAAAAGGAAAATCCTTTGGCCTGTGCGTTTAAAACTCATACCAGCAACACCAGATTGCTATATCCAACTTTAAGGATTGTGTCAAATGGATTTAGGCCTCACATCAGCTCACGTCAGCAATCCCCTCCTGATTTTCAGGAGATCTTTCTGACCACAAGAACAGGACAGGAAGCCCGGCTGATAACGCGATCAGTTGTAGAACCAACCAGAAATTGTTCCAAGAGGCTGTGACCGTGAACTCCAAGTACGATCATATCCACTTCTTTTTGCACGGCATAGTCGATCAGTTTCTTATAGGGTTGACCTTCAAGCAGGATAGTAACGGGTGTACACCAGTTCCGGCTCTCTTCAGGAACCATAGAAGAAAGCTGTTTTTCAAGGCGGCTTGATAGATTGCTCCTTTCTTTCAAATCTTCATTATTTGCATCCTTCTGCAGATTCAAATATTCTGACCGTGCCCATCTGGTGTAGTCACCGCCCTGTATTTTCATATAGTCTGAGGCTGTTAATTTAATTTGTTCCGTTGGCCTGGTAACATGGGCCAGGTAAAGCTGTGTCTGAAATTCCTGTGCCAGGCTCAGGGCATAGTCAAAAGCAAGTTTCGAATCCGGGGAAAAATCACATCCCACAAGAATTCGTTTCAGTTTTATACTCTCCTCAATCGCGGAAACCAAATGATTTTCCCGTGCATGCAGAACCAGAAGTGGACATGACAGAATTTTCACCAGTCTATCCGTGACAGAGCCGATCAAAAATCGTTTTATGCCTGATCCGCCATGGGTTGCGGCAATGACCATATCAACATTGTTTTTACGGGCAGTTTGATCGATCTCATCTGCCGCATGCCCGTATGAGACTATGATTTCACAATCAATATCAGACGCTTCCGCTATTTTCTTAAGTCTATCCTTTGCATGTCGTATGCGATCACCCTTGACGTCGGTGTATGCAATATATGAGTGTCCAAAACTTGAAACCATAAGTGCTCCCGATACGATATGGCATAGATAAAGTGTCGAGCCAAACTCTGAAGCCAGTGATTTGCCATAGGCTAGGATAATGTTTGTGAAGTCCGAAAAATCGATGGCACACATTATTTTTTTTGGCTTTATCCTCATGATCTCCCTCCTTTTTAAAATTATTGTCTGGTTAGAGAAATATGATTTGCGCTTTTCATATGTGGTTTGCCCTGGCTGAAGAACAAGAAACATGTAAGGTCAAAAAGGAATATTAACGTCATATCAGTGAGCTTAGATTGTAATATCCTTACATAAGGGTCGTCAAGTGCATTATAGAGATAATTTTATTTTATTCGGGTGCTGTAGCAGGCAGGACACAATAAAGGCCGATCTGAAAATTATATAGATTCTCAGGTCGGCCTTTTATGTGAAGCAGTGAATCTCCGATTAATGGAAGTCTAACAAATCTAATTACTGGTCAATACCTTATGGCATTCGATCAGGTCGTCTACCACCTCCGGATCTGCCAGGGTGGAGATATCTCCCAAGCTGTCAAACTCATCATTTGCAATTTTTCTTAAGATACGGCGCATGATTTTTCCTGAACGGGTTTTTGGTAATGAGGGTGCAAAATGGAGAATATCAGGAGTCGCTATGGGCCCGATTTCCTTTCTGACATGCAGTTTCAACTCACTTAAGAGTTCGTCACTGGGGCTCGCACTGACCCTGAGGGTTACATATGCATAGATTCCCTGGCCTTTGATGTCATGGGGATATCCGATTACCGCAGCTTCCGCCACTTCCTTATGGCTGACAAGAGCACTTTCCACCTCAGCTGTTCCCATCCTGTGGCCGGATACATTGATCACATCATCCACACGGCCGGTGATCCAGTAGTATCCGTCTTCATCCCTGCGGCATCCGTCACCGGCAAAGTAGTATCCGTCAAACATCTGGAAATAGACTTTTTCAAACCTATCATGGTCATTGTAAACAGTTCTCATCTGTCCGGGCCAGGGTTCTTTAAATGCTAAAATCCCGTCACAGGCCCCTTCAAGCGGTTGCCCTTCTTCATTTAAAATCACCGGGTTAACGGAAAAGAATGGTAATGTTGCCGATCCGGGTTTCTGGTCAATGGCATATGGCAGCGGAGTGATCATTATGCCGCCGGTTTCAGTCTGCCACCATGTATCCACAATCGGGCATCTTTCTTTGCCCACATATTTAAAATACCATTTCCATGCCTCGGGATTAATGGGCTCGCCAACTGATCCCAAAAGTCTTAAGGAAGAAAGATCATATTTTTCAACCCATTCTTCCCCCTGGGCCATCAATGCTCTGATAGCAGTGGGTGCAGTGTAAAACTGGTTTACTTTCCATTTGTCAACGGTTGCCCAGAAACGTCCCGGATCAGGATAGTTGGGGACTCCTTCAAACATGAGGCTTGTGGCCCCCTGTGACAGGGGACCATAAACAATGTAGCTGTGTCCGGTTACCCAGCC
>NZ_JAUWQB010000047.1 GCF_030611305.1 Desulfobacula sp.
TTTAATGAAATTACATGATGTTCCCAGATTCTTGAGAATCTTTCTATATCCTTTACCGGTTTTAATCATTTTCTGGCAGTATTCCATCTGGATATCCGAGGTGTCTGTTTTTGAATAGAGTTTTAATGCATACTCTGAAAAGTCCCTGATCATAAAGTCAAAGATTTGTTCCAGCAGATCTTCTTCAAATTGATCCATATTGAATTTTTCAATAATCAGTTGTCCAACCCATATGAGCCACCCTCTAGTCAATAGGCAATAAAATTTTTTAGGGAAAAAGCCATTTTCCTTTAATATAGCGTTAACAAAAAGAATCTCCTGACTTAAATTCAAAAAATGTAGTCTTTAAACCTGCTACAAACACATATAGAGGGTCTCTTACTCAGCTTTAATGCTGATGGTTTACCTTTGATGCTTGGTTCAGGCAAACGCCCTAGAATATATTCGGTGACCTCATGCTGCCCTTTTCAAAAGGTACGGGCTTAATCCCAATGACTCTGAGACCATCCAGTTAGTTTCAGGGTCAGGTGAGGCGCAGGATCTTAAACTTGTTAATTATGATAGCAGCATTTAATCCGGGCGAGAATGGACCACAATTATCCGTCGGAGCCCGGATTAAATGCTGCGGGTGCTGCCACTCTAATCAAATCGCATGGGTTCTTTGTCAGACTTTACTTTAATGATACTCCGGCAGTCTGGCTGCAATAGTTTATATCTTTGTATCATAAATGAAAGTATTCAAATAAGCCCCAGTTAGACGTCGAGATATGGCAGCACACTGATCAGGCCGGTAAAAACTGGTCCATATTAAATGCCTTTTTCCTTTTTAGAATAAAATACACGGCTCTGCCTATTTTATGGGCCAAAATAGAAAGTGCTTTGCCCTTATTATGTTTCCGGGCCATTTTGTCCACATAGGCTTTTGCCCTGGGATTACCCCTTAAAAATAGAACTGCTGCTTCAGAAAAAGCCCATTTTAAATGAGCATTACCGATTTTAGCACCTGAGGTTCCATAGGATTTGCCTGCTGACTGAGCTTTACACTTCACTAGTCGGGCATAGGAAGCAAAATCCTGAACCCTGGAAAACCGTTTAATATCATAAATTTCATAAAGTATGACCAGACTGATAATTTGACCGATACCGGGAACTGAATTCAATAGCATGTAACTTTCATAATCATTAATTTTGGCATGTTTCCTGATATAATATTCAATCCCCCTCAATTGTTCGTCATAGAAATTGATTAAATTGATATCAAGATCAACGCTTTTTTGTACACTTGGATCGGCAAACCTGCCATCCACAAGTGTTCGGTTACTTTTATATCTCAGGTTCTTACCCAGCTGGTCATAATTGTATTGGGTGTTTGTATTATGGATATGACTCAAAAGTTCGGCACGCTTTCTCATCAGGTGCATTCTTCGTCTCATCAGATCTCTTGTGGATCGCATGGCTCTCGGGTAAACAAATGCCATGGGGAATGTACCACCCTTTGCCAGGCTGGCAATCTTATGAGAATCAATCTTATCATTCTTGGCTTTACCGCCATGAATGGCTTTCATGTATAAAGCATGGCCCAGGATAAAGGTAATATTGTTATCTTCACAGAAATCTGCCACCCAATACCAGGAGAACATACACTCCACTGCAATCACAAGGCCATCAAGGTATGGTTCGATGGCCTTCATAAGAGCATCCGGTGAAGTTTTAATATCCTTATGGAGTCTTACCTGGCTTTTTGAATCCAGGATACAAAGATACATTGACCTGGCATGTAGATCGATGCCACAATAATAATCATGTTGCTTAGTATAGAATTTCATTGAGTCTTCTCCTTTGTTTAAAGATTAATCGCCTTTTGCAGCATAATAATATGCTGCTGCAAAGGAAAGGCTCAATGATTATCAAATTGTTCCACTGGACCCGCAAACAGCGCGGGCCTGTGAACTCCACGTTCGGTCTCCAGCTCAAAAATGTGTTGACATTAAGCACACATTGTATTAAATTTAATGCATGGGCCATTATGAATGGAATAAAGAAAAAAACGAAAAGCTTAAAATAGAACGTGGTATAAGTTTTGAACAAATAGCTATGCATGTTGAACGAGGTGATCTTCTTGATATTGTAGATCATCCTAACCAAAAAAAATATCCTAATCAGCAATTACTTGTGGTTGAAATCAATAATTATGCCTACCTTGTTCCATTTGTCGAAGATGAAAATAGCAAATTTTTAAAAACTATAATTCCAAGTCGTAAGGCCACTCGAGAATATTTAGGAGGAAAGAATGAATAAAATTAAACTCGATAAAGATGAACAAGAAACTCTGGAATCCTTTGAAAGAGGTGAATGGAAATCTGTGAAAAATGTTAAAGAAGAAATACTAAAGCATCAACAGTATGCACGTAACACTTTGAAAAAAGATAAAAGGGTTAATATTAGAATTTCTTCTAAAGTTTTAGAGGAAATCCAGGCTCTTGCTGCAGAGAATGGAATTCCGTATCAAACACTTATGTCTAGCGTTCTGCACCGTTATGTTTCTGGTTACCTGATAGAGAAACCAAGACCGAACAAACCGCTCAAGGGGATCGGGGGCTACTGAGCGGCTTTTGAAGGTTTTAGCTTTAAAAAAATTGTAATTATACAGAGGTTATCGGTATTAAACCCCCCGACCACTCAGCTAAACGTGTTGCTATAGGAAATAGATTATGACCGTATTGATAATGATATTTGGTTCTCTGATTCTGTTGGCCGGAATAGTCATTATAATAAACCCGGAAGTTATATTCGGCTTTCTGCGAAACAATTTAGACAAGGTAGGACTACATATTCTGGCTATTGTAGTAAGACTAATTCTTGGTGTTTTACTGATATATCAATCCAACGTATCTAAATTTCCGTTTGTAATTGAGATTCTTGGTTGGCTTTCTATTGTTGCCGCTATATCTTTATCTGTAATAGGGCGCCGCAATTTTAATCGGTTAATGTCATGGGCTTTGTCTTTTGTAAAGCCTTTTGGTCGTGTTGGCGGTTTCTTAGCAGCGGCATTTGGTGCATTTCTTATTTATGCTTTCGTTTAGTAGGACAGGCAACATAAGGTGCTGGAGTCGCTCCCTGTCGGCCGTTGGGACCTCGCAAAGCGGCGCTTCGCACTGCTCGGCCCATCAGCGTGGCCTTAAAAAGGTGCCGGATCCTTTTCAAACAATGATAGACAAATAATATATGGAGATTTAAATGAAAAAAGGCTTAGTTATCATTGATGTTCAAAATGACTATTTCAAAGGCGGCAATATGGAGCTGGCTGGTATGGAAAACTCCTCAGAAAACTGCCGGTTTTTGCTGAATAGCTTCAGGGAAAAAAAAGCGCCGATATTTCATATTCAACACATTGCCATTGGAGAAGGATCTAATTTCTTTCTTCCGAATACGAAAGGCAGTGAAATACATGAAAGTGTAAAACCCAAAGAAAAAGAGGCTGTGGTTGTGAAGCACTTTCCAAGCGCATTTCGTGATACAGAGCTTAATGATTTATTACAAAGGTCAGAAGTAAAAGAATTGATTGTTTGTGGCGCAATGACGCATATGTGCATTGATACAACTATTCGTGCCGCCTTTGATTTAGGGTACACCTGTACCGTAATTTATGATGCCTGCGCAGCGAGAGATTTAGAATTTGAAGGCAGGATTGTTAAAGCATCGGAAGTTCAAACTGCATTTATGGCTTCTCTAAAAGCTGTTTTTGCTAAAGTGTTGACTGCAAAAGAATTCTTCAAAATTGAATAACAGGCTTAAATACAAGGGAACCTGGCCAGGATGATCAAAGGTTTCTTTTAATAAAAATGAGTGATAATAAGGTGGGATGAACTGGTTCGTTCTTGCACTGATATCGTCCATCACCTTGAGTTTAAGGGAATTTGCCGTAAAAAAGGCCGGGAAAAATCTTTCTCCAGCGTTTATGAGCTGGGGGCTTAATTTTTTCATGTTCCTCATCATTCTTGCCCTTAATATTATTTTTTTGAATTATCACACCATCACACTATCATTTGCAGGGGTTCTGATTATTGCGGCAATTTTGGATTCCCTGGCAACGGTATTATATCTTTGGGCCATTAAAGAGGGTGATCTGTCAAAAATCATTCCCATGCTTTGTTTCATCCCGGTAGTTCAGCTGTTTGTGACCCCTGTACTTATCCATGAAAATTTATCTTTGATCGGTATTTCAGGTGTCCTGGTAGTGGTGTTTGGATCTTATATTCTCAATATTGAAACGTGGGACGGTGTTTTATCTCCGGTTAAGAGTGTTTCCAAGGATAAAAGCTCTATGGTGATGCTGGCGGTAGCCTGTATCTGGGGTGTGAGTTCAAGCTTTCATAAAATCGGTGTGAACCAGACCGATGCATTGTTCTGGGCTGTGTCTGAGATTGGCCTCATCTCCCTGTTATTATTTCCGTTTGCTATTTGGTCAGATAAGGGCGATTTTTCTTTTTCCAAATTAAAAAAGACACTGTGGCCGGCTTTTTTCAGCACATTCACTGTTTTGTCATACTATACTGCCATAAGCCTTGGGCCGGTGGCATACGTCTCTTCGGTAAGGCGGCTGGGCGTATTGTTCACTATGTTGATCGGCATTCTGGTTTTAAAAGAAAAAATTAAAAGCCTTAGTTTTGCAGGTGGCATCATCATGATCACAGGGGCTGGAATCATCAGCCTGTTTGGATAAAGCTATTTGGTTTTCAGTTTTTCAATATTATCTTTGGCAAATGTAATGGATGGATCGATTTTCAGGGCCATTTCATAATATTCGACAGCAAGCTTAATTTCTCCCAGTTCCCTGTAGTTTGAACCGATATTGGCATAGTTGATGGCAAGGGAGGGGTCCACCTCAAGTGCATTTTCGAAACAGGTAATGGCTGTTTCATGGTTTTTCAGCATAAAATGACAGACTCCCATGGTATTAAACATGTCCGGGCGCTGCTCATCAATGGCAAGACCTTGTGTGCAGATTTCAATGGCTCTTTCATATTGTTCAAGATCTTTTAAGCATGCCCCCATGTGGGAACAGATATCAGGCATATTCAGTTTTACAGGATCTCTTTTCAGCGCAGTTTCAAATTCGGTTAAAGCGGCCGTCTGGTTATAAATGGCGTTGAGCATCAGGCCCTTGTAAAAGCTTGTATAGTATTTTCCGGGTAAGGCCTTTTCCAGATCATCCAGTCTTGACAGGGCCTGGACAGGATCAAAGCTTTCCGTAATTAATCTGGCGGAAAACATACCCACGCTGGCGGCAACCGCTCTCTCCCTGAAATGGGCTCCGGGAATGATCGCATAAAAAGCCGGAACCTCAAGTGCTTCATGCAGGGTGCTGATGGCAAGAACCTGATATCCTTTTTTATTCAGTGTTTGGATCAGATTTTCCACCTCGGTTTTAATGTTATTGTTTGAAAGATCAGGTAATGTATCTATGTTGATCATTTTTTCAGGATGGGTGATAAATCGGGCATCTTCAATGTTGGTGAATTTGGGCAGGCCGCTGGCCACATAATTGGAGCCTGAATTAAAGTCTCCGGCAAGCTGGGCTGTTTCCGTAAGGGCACGGCTCATGGCTTTCTCAGGGTCGGGCGATGTTCCTGCAGTCCAGACGATTTCACTCATGTCAGGAAAGGTGACAGGGTCCCAGGCAAGAACACCAATGGTGGATATGCCTGTATCCAGAGAAAAATCAGAAGCATAAACACGAAGCCCCTCTTTTTTATATTTACCCAGCATTTCAATGACCAGAGGATCGGTAAAAGAATCAAGGTTGATTCCGGGAACATTTAAGGTTTCATGGCTGACAATGGAAGAGGTATGACGTTCGACCAATTCGCAAATCCCCTGGCTTAATGCCTCTTCCGTACAATTACCCGCGCTGGGTCCGTTAAATTCATTAATCATGTAGAACCAGTTAAAGGGAATCAGGACTTCTTGTTTTTTTGTCAGATTATATCCTCTGGTCCATTTTAAGGGCAACTCATCAAAGATTTGTTTTACTTTTAATGCGTCTTTTTCGTTATCATGGACAGATTTAATGATCTGTTCGTAGGAAAGCGCTTTTTCTCCCAACTCCTTTGGGGTTGAATAAAAAAAGTTTTCCTCTTTTTTCATAAAAGAAAAAAAGCTGAACCGTTCTGCCAGTTCCATCACTGCACTGGCTTCTGATTGTGCGGGTGTTCCGCCTTTACCCATCTGTTTTTTGGTGCCGACCACATCTTTAGCGTCTGTACCGCATTCACTGAAAAAAATCGGTATGTCCAATCGTCCGTTATCAATCCTTCGGGTCCGGCTTAAAATATCAAGATTCAGTTTGGCTGTTTTCTCTTTAAATCCTGCCACAGTCTCTTCCGGAGACATGATCTTGTCCTGGTCATATGTATAGCCTTTATGGGCATCCGTTAACTCAATTTTATAGCTCATGAATCGTCCTTCATACAGTTTTCTCTACTTGTTGATCCGTTCTATTTTGTCCCCGACCTTAATTGTACCGCCTTTGAGGACCTTAGCAAATACACCTTCTTTGGGCATAATGCAATCCCCGGTTCGATAATATATGGCACATTTTTTATGGCATTCTTTTCCGATCTGGGTTATTTCTGCAAGCGCTTCATCCCCGAGTTTGAAAACCTGGCCGATGGGCTGACTTTTCCAGTCAATCCCGGTTGTGGCAATATTTTCAGCAAAATCTCCAAAGTTTAATTTAAATTCTTCGCTGCTGGCCTTTTCAATACTTTCCGAAGCCAGAAAGCTCAGTTGCCTGTGCCAGTCGCCTGCGTGGGCATCGTCTTTTATCCCGTGGTTTTCAATTAGTTCTGCCGTTTCAATATATTTTTTGGTCGTGCCTCTTTTCTTACTGATGGCTATGGAGACTATCTTCACCCGTCTTCTCCTGAAAAATAATTAAATTAATATAAATAAATTCTAACATAAGAATGTATTTATATCACATTGTAGTATAAAAATACAATATAAAAACAATGCTTTAAATGTATACTAAAATTATGTATACTAATTTAGTATAGTAAATTTATACTGTATGCCTTTTCTTATAATACTAATAATATTAATGAAAGGAGGTAAAAATGAATATTTATGAAATGAATTTTTTCGAAGGAGTTGATGTAGAAGTGATCAAGGAAATTGAAAATAGCTGTGTCGCGGAAATTTTTGAAAAAGGTGCAGCGATCTTTGAAAAAGGCAGGCAGGCGGATTTCCTTTATATTTTGGAAAAAGGCAACATTGATCTGCTGATAAAGGACAAGGAGCTGATAATATGCAACCTTACAGAGCCGGGTGAGGTGTTTGGCTGGTCATCCATTGTTGAAAAAGGAATATACACTGCTTCCTGTATCTGTCGTGGCCAAACAAAAGTCTTAAAGATTTCAAAAGACAAAATTGAAGATATTTTTAACCGGTATCCAAAAGCTGCTGTTACATTCTACAGGCGCCTGGGAAGTATATTCTCAAAAAGGCTTTCAAAGGCTTTGGAAGGAACTCAATGAAGCTTTCAACAAAGACCCGCTATGGAACAAGGATTTTAATTGAGCTTGCGTTGCAGTTAAATCAGGGTGCCATTCAGGTCAGTAAAATATCATCAAATCAAAAGATATCAGTAAAATACCTTGAACAGATTTTGCGCACTTTAAAGAAGGCTGATATTGTAAAAAGCGTGAGAGGCCCGAAAGGTGGGCATCTGCTGGCAAAAGACCCTACTGAAATATACCTTGGTCAGATTGTCCGGCTTTTTGAAGGGCAGACAGACCTGGTAGAATGCGTCAGTTCTCCTGAAAAGTGTGAAATGGCAGCTGACTGCCTTGTTCGGAATGCCTGGCATGATGCTACATCAGTTTTATATGAAAAGCTTGACGGTATCAGTATTGCCGATTTGATACACAATAATGGTAAAAATAATCGAGCTGTCTGCGCTTCCTGATAAACCTGTGAGCACCTGTGCATAAAACAAGGAAGAATGCATGCAGCCGATAACCATTGTCAGCTGCACGCATCAGGTATGACAGGGGAATCTAATCAGCCCCGAGCAGGTTTTTAATCTGCTGAAGTATTTTTGAATCGCTGTTCTGTATCATCTTGACAAGGTTTTCTTCATCAGATGAGAGTCCCTTATCTGTGGTAATATCGTGTTCAGGTTCAACATCAAGGATCTCGCAAATGGTATTTACCAGAACTTTCGGAGTCACTGGTTTTTCTATTGTCCGTCTTGGTTTAAGCCCGGATGTAAAGGCATTAAAGCTTTTTATGTCTTCACTTGCAAATTCATTTCGGGCATGGGCGGTAATAACGATGACAGGCAGCTTGGACCATTTGTCATTCTTTCTTAATGTCCGAATCAGCTCAATTCCGGATTTTCTTGGCATGACCATATCAAGGGTCATCAGATCCGGTATTTCCTTTTCAATCTTTTCAAGCGCATCCTGCCCGTCAACAGCTGAATCTACCATGAAGCCTGCGTCCTGAATACAAGTGGCCAGAAAATTTCTCACATCAGGCTCATCGTCCACTACAAGTATTTTTTTTTCAGAAGCGTTTACCATAGATTCTTCCTTTTTCAGTTAATTGTTGTACCGAATACTCTTCCTTTTATGTCTCAGGTTGAATTCTGCCCATGGCCTTTGTAAGCTCCATGAGAACCCCGAGCCCTTTGCCGATTTCAGGATTGAACCCGGCAGATGCAAGCCCGAAAACCCCAACACTTTTTGCATTTTCCAGTTCAACCTTGGAAGGAATCTGCGACAGTTTTTCTAAGAGTTCAATTGCCTTGGGATCTGAAAGGCTTTTGGCCAGTCCGAGAAGGGCGACAAGGCCGTCACCCATGACCTCAATATCTTCACCAGTATAGGTGGCAGCAACTTTGGTACGCAGATCAACAGTAGCCTTTATCATCCTGAATACACCTTTCTGCTCCAGTTCATCCAGGTAATGAATAATCTGGGGGACAGCTGACTTAAGCAAAGGCTCAAGGTCTTTTACAAATTCTATAATACTGGCCATCTGCTTTAAGGCAAATATAAAGTTCTGGGTATTTCTCATGGCCTCTTTGGTCAGGGACATAAAATCTTCAAGCTGGAAACCGGCTTCCACCTCAGTCAGTTCATTGATTAAGAGAGCAGTGGCATGATTGCCGATGGGAATCAGATCATTTTTCAGTTCCGCAAATTTCTCGCTGGTCTTAATCAAAGGTTGTATCTGGGTTTCAAGACGGTCAAGCTTTTCGAGTATCAACTCTTCATTCGTCATATCAGCCTCCTATTCTGTTTCAACTTTGGGCCAATGTTTTCCAGCCATCGCCATCTGCGGCTCAAGCGGCATATCCTGTCCGGACAATAGAAGATTCCAGTATACCCATTTAAACATCATCTTGCCCCAGTAGTTCATGTTGCTTTCACCTACAAGCTCAAAGGGTCCGACACCCGGGAACGGGAATTTGCCGGGAAGCGGTTCTGTTTTATAGTTAAAGTCAAACAGGAAGGCTTTGTCATAACCGGAAACAATAAAGCAGGTTGAATGACCGTCAAAAGAAGGTTTGGGCTCTTTTCCGTCAATTTCAAGAAGCAGATTTTCAACAATAATATCTGCTTCATAATGGGCAACCGAACCGGCCTTGGAAGTGGGAACATTGGTTGCATCGCCCACCACATAAATATTTTCATACTTTTCCGCCTGGAGCGTATGATGGTCTGTCAGTACATACCCCATACCATCACCCATTCCTGAGTTTTCCACATAATCCGCACCCAGGTTCGGCATGGTGGAAATAAAAAGATCATAATCTATTTTGTCGCCCCTTGCAGACTCAATATATTTTTCTTCTGTATTCACGGTAGTAAGGTCAAAGTTCGGAGTCACCAGAATTTCTTTTTCTTCAGCAGTAGCCGTCATAACTCTGGTCGCAATGGGTTTGGTAAAAATGCCGGTATTTGGGGTGACAAATTCAATTTCAATATTGTCCCGGCAGCCATTTTTAGCAAAGAACCAGTCTGCCATAAAGATAAATTCCATGGGCACAACAGGACATTTATGCGGCATTTCAGCGATGTTGAAAATCATTTTACCCTTCTCAAAATATTTCATCCTCTTATAAAGTGCACAGGCACTTTCAAGGGTGAAAAAGGTATGCTCATTGGCTTTTGTATCGGGTTTCCAGTTTTCCAGCCCCTCCACTTCCTCGGGTACTGGATGGCAGCCGGTGGCAACGATCAGATAGTCATAGTCATATTTGCCTTTTTCACATTCAACTACTCTTTTGTCAGGATTCACGCCGACAACTTCATCCAGTACAAATTCCACACCGGAGGGAATGAAGTCACGTTTGGGTTTCTGGCAGTCTTCAGCCGTATAAATTCCAAAGGGAATAAAAAGCCATCCCGGCTGATAATGATGCATTTCATCATTATCAATAATCGTGATTTCCCAGTCCCGGCCCAGCTCTCTTCTCAGTTTGGCAGCACACATGGTTCCGCCGGCACCAGATCCAAGTATTACAATCTTTTTCATTCATCTCTCCTTGTTAAAAAATTAATAATAATAGTACATTTATTTTTCATCACGTAAAAATTAGTAAATCCGAACTTTTCCAAAGTTTTTGAGTTGTCCCGATGGACAGGTCTATAAGGGTCACTTTTTCCAACCGGTTGTAAAAGGCTTCAATGGCTTCATCCCATGCCTCGCGTATAAGAGAATCCTGGTGTTCTGAATAACTTGACGTGTCACCGGAGATTTCTTGGGGTGCGTGCTCTTTTTCAAACACGCGGATAATCTGGGCCAATGTGATTTGATCCGGGCTTTTTGCCAGGCGGTATCCTCCTTTTGGCCCCCGTTTACTTGCTACAAATCCTGCGTTTTTAATCGGAATGATAAGCTGTTCAAGATATTTAAGGGAGATATTCTGGCGGGATGAAATGTCACCCATTGGTACTATCCCATTGTTCTGGTGCTTTGCCAGGTCAAGTAATATTCTGGTCCCGTATCTGACTTGAGTTGCAAGTTTCATAATGATAAAAAGTAAAATTATTTTTGTGGTTGTATTCCCTACTAATATAATCTATATCAATTTAGTATAGATTAGAGAAAAGTGAATGTATTGTCAAGGGGGAAAATGGGGAAAACCAAAATAAAACATGTCAATTTTAAAAAATACAAGGTAACATACTGAAAACAAATGATTTTTCAAGCATTATTTTTTTGACTCAATTTAAATTAATGTTTATCGCCAAAGGAATATAGAGATGAAAGAACCGACACAAGATTTAAAAATCCGGCTCAAAAAGACCGAAGAAGAATACAAGCTTTTATTTGAGCAGGTACCTTGTCATATCATGATCATTGACAAAGATTTTAAAATTGCCAGGGCCAATAAGCGGGCTGAAGATATGATTAAAAATCTTAAGGGTGAGTATTGTTACTCAGCATTAAAGGGCAGAACAGAAAAATGCATCGAATGTACGGCAAGACGGAGCTTTGAAGACGGACTACAGCATACCGGTCATCATATCTGGAAATTGAGTGACGGCAGAACCTTGAATATGCATGTCATTACCATTCCATTAAAAGATGAAGATGGAAAATTTGGTCTGGTCATGGAGATGGCGGTGGATATTTCCAAGACCGTGAAATTGCAGGACAGTCTGGAAGCCGCCCATAATTATCTTGAATCATTGATTAATACTTCCATGGACGGGATCGTGGGGATCAGCAAAAGAGGCAAGGTGGAAGTGTTTAATTCAGCTGCCAGAAGTCTGTTTAATATTGATCAAGGGCAGATTGTCTCCCTTGAGGATATTAATACCATGCTCCCTAAAGGCTTTCTTGCCCAGGTATCCGAGGGCAGAGAGCATGTTTATCTACCTGAAGCAGAACTCAAACGGAGCAATGGAGACAAGTTTTATGGCCGTTTAATCGGGAATAAACTACAAGATCTTCAGAAGACAATCGGTATGGCGTTTTCAGTTCACGATATCAGTCAGGTGAAAAAGCTTGAAAAAGAAAAAATCGAAGCCGAGCGTATGGCCATTGTCGGACAGACGGTTGCAGGCCTGGCCCATGGGATTAAGAACCTGATCAATGCCCTGGATGGGGGGATGTATTTTCTCAAATCCGGAATAGGAAAAGGAGACATCAAAAGAGTCCATAAGGGGATTGAAACGCTGACCAGAAATATTGAGCGTATCCGTCTGTTCTCAAAAGCATTCTTAAATTATTCCAGGTTCAGGACCATAACACCGACCTTGAGTAATCCGGCAGATATTGTAACCGAAGTTGTTGAATCTTTTGCCGCTAAAGTTCAGGAAAATGAAATTGAGATCAAACTACAGATTGATCAGCAGATTGCACCGGCCCCGCTTGATTATGAAAAGATACATGAATGTGTGACAAACCTTGTCGGTAATGCCATTGATGCATTTGTCGATATAGACAAAAACAGGGACAAAAAAATCTGGGTTAAAGTGTATGAAGAAGAAGGTGCCATCTATATTGAAATTAAAGACAATGGATGTGGTATTGACAAAGATCACAGGCAGAGACTGTTCAATAAATTTTTTACCACCAAAGGACTGGAAGGTACAGGTCTTGGACTTTTGATGACCCAAAAGATTATCCAGGAACATGGCGGGAATATCAGTGTACTTTCAAAAAAAGGGCAGGGTTCGATTTTCAGGATACGCCTGATCAGGGGGAGACTGCCAAAAATTTCAGACTGATTTTAAAAAGGACTGTCGTTATTTTCCGGTGTGATGAGGACAACCGCTTTGCCGGGTTTTGATAAAATCTCTATTGAAAAGAGCTTTCCTGACAGGGTTCCAGATGAATCATGACATCGATGATTTTCGGGTTGTTTTGAATAAGAGTCTGTTTTACCTCTTCAGATATATCATGCCCCTGTATAACAGACAATTCCCCGTCAACTTCCAGGTGAAGATCAATATAAATATAATTGGCAAGTTTCCGGGTTCTTAATTTGTGAACCCCTCTGACATTTTGTATATGGTTTATGGTTTTTTCCATTTCAATGATTTTTTCCTTTGAAATTCCAGTGTCCAAAAGATCATTGATATTGGTGAAAAATATTTCCAGGCCTATTTTAATAATAAAAGCCGACACTACGATGGCTCCGATATGGTCCAGAAATCCTAATCTTGGATCTATTAAAGATGCAACAACTGCAACAAGGACGGGAATGGAGGACAATGCATCGGTTCTATGGTGCCAGGCATTGGCTTTAAGGGAAGAAGAATTGGTTTTAATTCCAACCTTGTATGTTACTCTGAAAAGGAGTTCTTTTATAATAATTGAGATAAGCGGACCGATAATGACGATCCACTTCAATTGATGCTGGTTTCTTTCCTGTAGTGAAATAATACCGTTATATCCAATTATGCAGGCCACAAGAATAAGGATAAGCCCGATAATAATGGTAATAAAAGATTCAATTTTCTGATGTCCGTATGGGTGGTCATCATCCGGAGGAGCGGTCCAGTATTTTACCCCGAACAAAATGACCAGGTCGGAAGTTGTGTCTGAAAAGCTGTGCAGGGCGTCTGCCACAACCGCCTGGCTGTTGCCAAAAAATCCAATTAAAAATTTAGTTACGGAAAGGAGAATATTTATCACAAGACCTATCAGGGTGATATTTTGAATTTGTGCTCTTTTATCCATTTAAACAATATAATCCAAAGTTAGGCTTAAATAAAGTGGTTTGATTCTTCTTCAATCATGGGAATACTCTGGACAGCCGCACCAATATAGTCCCCTACCCCGGGCAGATTTTTAAACTGATAAAAGTCATCCGATATTGCACCGTTTAAGCCTTTTGTGACGATAGCGGCAGCTTTCGCTGATGTACTTGATACCATTTTGCAAGTTTTGCTTGAAACCGGCAGATGTCTGTTTGTTGTTTCAGATGGAATAATACGTCTTTCAATATCCGGTCAGGGTAGCGGATAAAATAAGTTAACTCAGTTTATGGGCGTAAATGAGAATTTTTGTCCGCCAATGGACACTTCATACATCAACCCCCCCAGAGTGTGGATAAATATGGCCATTCCTTTAGTGTAACTAGTTTCTGCCTGGGTGCCTGTGGCGGGTCCCAGACTTACCCCGGCCGTAGTACCCTGGGTACTTGCCTGTGCCTGGGCTGCCGCTGTGATGATGACAGCAGACGCAGAACCGTCAAATTCAAAATTTCCGCCTGTAAACTCATCATAGGAGCGTTTGTCCTGGAAGAAAATGATTTGACTGAAGACCTGTCCTCCCAGTTGGAATCCAACACTTATTTTCATCAGTGTGGCTGTGCCTGATATTTTTGCCTGTTTGTATACTCTGCCTGAACCATAGGCGCCGCCCAAACCAATTCCACCCTTTCCAACAGTTGGGAACACGGCATATCCATATGCCTTATTAAAAAATGGTTTTACAGCATCAGACTTATTAAACACGTCAATGGCATCTGAATATTTGTCTGCCATTGCATTGCTTGAAACTAATAATAAAAGAATAGCAAAGAACAAAGATAAACTTAGTTTAATTAATTTCATAATTCGTCTCCTTGAAGATTAAATGTCATTCATTATAGTTCCTTTTTAGCAGTATTATTGTTTTAATTCCAGTTATTTTGGATGTTCTGAGAATAAAATGACGGCTTTTTATTAAGGGAAAATATAAATTGGTTCTTGTAAGTTTCATGTTTGATAAATATAATATGCTTTTGACTCCTTTGGATTTGCTATGAAACCAAACATGAAACGTCTCTTGTTTTTGTTGTTGTTGGCCTTTGTTGTGATGATTGGTGTCCTTCACACCCTTACTCCTGGATACATGATTTTTTACCATGATACCTATCGGAGGCTATGCTATTTTCCCATTGCTATCGGTGCCATTTTGTACGGTTTACGGGGAGGGATTTGTCTTGCTGTTCTTTCCTGTCTGGCATTTGTCCCTCATCTTTACATGTTCTGGGCAAGGGGACCGGAAGCTTACTACAGTGAATTGTCGGAAATATTATTTTATCTTGCCGCCGGGGTTGTAATCGGGCTTATTTCAAGCAGGGAAAATAAATTAAAGGAAAAATATAAAAACCTTTCGGAAAAATTGGCTGGATCGTATAAACGCCTTCACGACCAGGCTTCCCAGCTTGTAGAAGCGGAAAAACAATTGGGAGAAAGTCAGAAACTTTCCCTGCTGGGCCATGTGTCTGCTTCCCTGGCCCATGAAATAAAAAATCCCCTGGCTTCCATAAAGGGGGCAGCTGAAATCCTGGCAGATGAGGTGCCGGAGAATCATCCAAAATATGAATTTATTGAAATTATGCGCTCTGAAATTTCAAGGCTGAATCATTCAGTTGAAGATGTCTTAAAATATTGCAGAGGGCAGCAGCATCGTGACAAAGGCCGGCAGGAATCCGTTGAGAAAATTATTAACCGGGTGGTCCTGCTCCTTGAATCAGGACTGAAGGAAAAATCCATCCAGGTGTCCATCCAGTCGGAATCTGACAAGAATGGGTTTGTGACAGACGAAGCCGCCATGATTCAAGTCTTGATGAATATTATTATCAATGCAGTTGATGCTGTTGAAAAAAACGGCAGGATTCTCATTGAATTTGGAAAACATGAAAATGGGTATTTTATCAGTATTTCAGATGATGGACCTGGTATTGATGAAGATTTGGTCAAAGAAGTGTTTCAGTCATTTGTGACATTCAAGGAAGAGGGAACAGGGCTTGGGCTTTCCATTTCAAAAAAGATAGTTGAAAGTTTAGGAGGAAAAATAGTTATTGAAGAATCAACCCTTGGCGGCGCGGCTTTTACAATATATTTGCCTACAAAAATTTATAACTAGTACCTGACCGAAAACCCCGTGTTTGGGTGAGTTTGTGAGCATTGCTCCTCTACGAGCCGTTCAAACACTAACTAATGAGAGTATCCAATATGTCTGATACAATATTATTAATTGATGATGATCAAAGTTTAAGACGGGTTACAGAATACAATCTGACCGCAAAAGGGTTTAATGTTGTAACAGCAGCATCGGGCGCACAGGGTCTTGAACGTTTTGAAACACGTGCTCCGGATCTTGTGGTGACGGATGTTAAACTAGGGGATATGAACGGGCTTGATATTCTGGCAAAGATAAAAAAAGATGCCCCGGATATCCCGGTGATTATCATGACGGCATTCGGATCCATTGAAATGGCTGTCCAGGCCATGCACAAGGGAGCTTTTAATTTTATCACCAAACCGTTTGATCGGGATACCCTTATTTTGTCCTGTAAGAAGGCACTGGAACTTAAAAGGTTACGCTCAAAAACAAAACTGCTGGCAAGTGAAATTAATCGTCTTACCGGTACCAAAGGCATTGTGTCAGCAAGCTCTGTCATGAAAGAACTGCTGGAAACAGCATCCAGGGCGGCAAACAGTGAGGCAACGGTTTTAATTACCGGTGAATCCGGTACTGGTAAAGAAGTTTTGGCACGGTTGATTCACCAGAACAGCCCCCGAAGTAATGGTCCCATGGTTGCTGTCAATTGTGCGGCCATTCCTGTAGGATTATTAGAAAGTGAGCTTTTCGGCCATGTGAAAGGATCTTTTACCGGTGCCATAAAAGACAGGAAAGGCCATTTCCAAACTGCTTCCGGCGGGACACTTTTTTTAGATGAGATAGGAGAACTGGCAACCGATATCCAGGTTAAACTATTACGGGCAATCCAGGAAAAAGAAGTCCAGCCCGTGGGATCGGAAAGGGTAAAGACTTTAGATATCAGGATTGTTGCTGCCACAAATCTGGATCTTCAAAAAAGAATAACCCAGGGGGAATTCAGGGAGGATTTGTATTATCGGTTAAGCGTGATTCCATTGTTTATCCCCCCTTTAAGGGAACGAATCGAAGATATTCCTGCCTTGGTAAAGCATTTTTTAAAGAAGTTTGATGCGCCCCGGGATGTTTTTTTTTCTCCTAAAGCCCTGGAAGTACTAAAGGCTTATCAATGGCCTGGGAATATCAGGGAAATGCAGAATATTGTCGAGCGATGTATTATTTTAAGGAAAAAGACGGTGATTGAACCTGAAGATCTTCAGTTGCTTGTTCATGAACCATCGGCTGCAACCTTTACGCCTGTTATTCCGGATAAAGGGATTGCCCTGGAGGATATTGAAAAAAGTTATATTATTAAAGCACTTGAAAAGGCCGGCCAAAATCGGTCGGAAGCTGCCCGATTGTTAAAAATACCCAGGCACGTTCTTTTATACCGGCTGGGGAAATATAAAATATAAAATTATAGACTATTCTACACCTTTATGTAGAATAGTCTGCAGGTTCATTACTTTTCTTTTTTGTTCTTTCCTTTATAAATCTTAATTTTATTATAAATTCAATACTTTATAAGTTATTCAGGTTAAGCCTGCGCCATTGGCACGTCTCTTGAGTTATTGATGTGCATCAGATGAAAAAAGTTAAAAAATTGGAGGATATTGTGAAAAAAATAACGTATATCATTTTTGGTGGTGTAGGATTGGTCCTGGTTTTAGTGACAGGACTGGTCATGGCAGAAAAACCGCAAATTCAAAATTTAAACAGGGCAGTGATAAAAATTGACAGTCTGTCCTGCGGCGGATGTTTTTCCTCGATCAATGCAGGTCTTTCATCTCTTGAAGGGTATTCAGGCATGGGAGCAAATCTATTTAGAAAGTTGCTTGCAATTGATTTTACTGCGCCGTTAACAGCTGAGAAACTATCCCAAAAGCTTTCTGAAATCGGATATCCGGGAAAACTGGAAACTGTTGACAGCATTTTGGAAAAAGAATCCTTTGCATACATTGACTCCAAGCGATCCGGCCTTGCATCTGCCGGTGGTGGCTGCTGTGGCGGCGGCCCTTCTCCTGATAACAACAATAGAAATCAAGGTTCATCCAACCCAATAGCACCGTCCGGCGGTTCATGCTGCGCACTTCCGGATGTTACTCAATAAACAAAAAATCTTTAATTTATAAGGAAGAGAAGAATGAAATTATTTCAGAAAATAAACACCTGTATTACCATCCTCTTAATCGTACTTTTAGTCGGTTCAAATGCTCATGCATTTTTTGGCGGCAAATTTAAAACCATGAAGCCCAAAGACGGGAATGTGTATATTCCCATTAATAAAGTCAATGATGGCAAGGCCCATTACTTTAAGACAAAGTCAGATGACGGGATCATAGTAGATTATTTTCTGGTTCAAAGTGGGGATGGTGTGATCCGTGCAGCCATTGATTCCTGTGATGTCTGTTACCGTTCCGGCAAAGGATATGTCCAGGATGGCAATGTCATGATCTGCACTAATTGCGGCAGACAGTTTGCGACGGACAGGATCAATGTGATTAAAGGCGGATGCAATCCGGCCCCGTTAAAACGGGTGGTTGATGGGGATAATCTTGTGATTTCCATGAAAGATATCAATACCAATTCCTGGTATTGCAAGTTTAAATAATGCAGAGAAAGGGTGTTTACATGGCATATGATCCGGAAAAATATCGGGAAAAAAGAGAGAAAGTCCTTGGAATAAGAAAAAGAGGCATGGGATTTGGAACCATTGCAATGGTAGTATCCCTGGTAATTATCGTGGGACTGAGTGTTGTGACGGTTCCCCAGGCGGTTTCTTATATGGCCACACGCCATCTGGATGATGCGATTTTTAAACTGGAGTCGGAGTCTAAATGGCCTGCAGGTGTCATCACGGGAATAAACGCCATTCAAGGGGTGAAAAACACGGTTAAAGACGAGCATACGACACGTCTTGTTGTTACTTATGACCGGCGCATAGTCAGTCTTTCCAACATCACTGCAAAGTTTGATCAGCAGAATCTGGATGTAACGCTGCTCAATCAAATCAATCATCGTCAGCATCAGAACACAATGAAAGAAGAGGAGGAAGAACTTGAAGCTTCATAATATCTCTTTTGGAAATATAAAACGTAGAAAAGGAAAAATGCTCTTTCTGATTTTGGGTCTTGTGATTGGTATTTCAACGGTGGTCACCCTTCTTTCCATCACGGAAAGCATGACCCGGAATATTGAGGAGCGGCTCAACCAGTTCGGTGCCAATATTGTCATGGTTCCTAAAAGCGAAAACCTGTCTCTCAATTACGGGGGTATTGATGTGGGCGGCGTAAGTTACCAGGTCCGGGAATTTGACCAGGAAAAGCTGCCGGGTATCAAAACCATAAAAAATTATAAAAATCTTTCCATCATTGCCCCGAAAGTCCTGGGTACTGTAATGGTAAATGATAAAAATGTCCTGTTAATGGGGGTATTATTTGAAGAAGAACTTGCCTTGAAAACATGGTGGCATAAAACCGGCGGAACATTTCCTGCAAAAGAAGATGAGGTTATGCTGGGGTCCCAGGTAGCAAGCCTGTTGGGATTTAAACAGGGTGATACCATAAGCCTTTCTGGAACATCCTTTAAAGTGGCAACGATTTTAAAACCCACGGGCGCTGCCGAGGATAATGCCATTATTTCAAATTTAAGTTCAGCCCAGAAACTCCTGGGAAAACAGGGCAAACTATCAATGGTTGAGATATCGGCCTTTTGCCAGGGATGCCCCATTACAGAACTGACATTGCAGATTGCAGAGAAATTTCCCAATGCAAAGGTGACAGCCATGAAACAGGCAGTCATGTCTAAAATGCAGTCCATTGACATGTTTAGATCTTTCAGCCTTGGTATATCCATTATTGTGATTCTCATTGGCTCATTGCTTGTTCTGGTCACCATGATGGGATCAGTAAACGAAAGAACCAGGGAAATCGGAATTTTCAGGGCTATCGGATTCAGAAGAGGGCATGTCATGCAGATTATCTTGCTGGAAGCCATGTTGCTGGGTATCATCGGCGGTATCCTGGGATTTGTTATCGGAAATCTGATTGCTTACGGTATTATTCCTGTCGTGATGAAAGACGGGGTCTTTGCCGGAATCAACTTAAATCTTGGAATTGTCTCCATACTCATGGCAGTGGCCTTAAGTCTTCTGGCAAGCCTTTATCCAGCTTTTAAAGCCAGTAACATGGACCCGAGCGAAGCATTAAGAGCACTTTAAAATAGAAAGAGAATAAAAATGACACAGGTTAATCATTTGATCGAAATTCAAGGATTAAAAAAAACATATCAAAGCGGTGACTCTAAAGTGGATGCCATTAAACAGATGGAATTTTTTATTGATGATGAAGAGTTTATCGCCATTATGGGACAATCCGGCTCTGGTAAGAGTACATTGTTGTCTATCATGGGTGCACTCAATCACCCGACCCAGGGAAAAGTTCTTGTGGATTCCCTTGACCTCTATTCTTTAAGTGGTGAACAGCGGGCTGATTTCAGGAGCGAATATATTGGATTCATTTTTCAGTCTTTTCAGCTCATTCCCTACCTGACGGTTTTGGAAAATGTCAAACTTCCCATGGCCGTCACAGGCCAGAAAAAAAAGATCAAAAACCAGATGGCTTTAGAGGTGATCAAACGGGTCGGGCTTGAGACCAAACCACACAGGCTGCCGGATCAGCTGTCAGGCGGAGAGCAGGAGAGGGTGGCCATTGCAAGGGCTCTTGTAAACAAACCTCCCATTATCCTGGCGGATGAACCCACAGGAAATCTGGATTCAAAAACAGCCAACGAAATCATGATGCTGCTACAATCTTTGAATGACGAAGGACATACCATCATTGTTGTTACCCATAACTCGGATATGGGAGCCTATGCAACAAGAAGTATCAAGGTTCAGGACGGGGAATGTTTTGCCTGAAATAATAATTTTTTTTGATGGCAGGGTCAAATGGTTTTAAATCCTTGTTGACAACATGGCTATGATTGCAATAGAAATTGCAAATGAAATTAATCATACAGGTAATCAGCTTTGGCATCGTGTGTTACAGCCTTATTCTGGTTGTACTCTATTTTTTCCAGGACAAGCTTTTGTTTTTCCCCGGCCCCACCCCATTTGGTGACTGTCCTGAAATGGAGCAGCACAATGCCAGGGCAGAAACAGTCGGGGATATCCGCTACTATCTTAAAACAAAATCGGATCCTGACTCCTGGATCGTCGTTTTCCACGGTAATGCCGGTAATGCATGCGATAGAACCTATTTTCTGGATCTTTTAAAGGACTTTAATTCCAACCTGGTTGTATTTGAATATCCTGGCTATGGGAAAGATTTAAATGCGCCCGGCGAACCCATTTTTCTTAAACAGGCCCTTGAGCTGATTCTTCATATCAAAAGAAAGGATCATAAGCAGTTGCCAGTTTATCTTATGGGAGAATCCCTGGGAACGGGGGTGGCAACCTTTATTGCAACTCAAACTGATATCAAAGGGTTGATTCTTATTTCTCCGTATACCTCCATTGCACAGGTTGCCCAGCATCATTATTTCTGGCTGCCTGTAAGATTTTTGATGAAACATAAATTTTTGGCTCACACCTGGGCCGGACAGACCCGGACACCGACCATCCTATTTCATGGCATCAATGATGATATTATTCCGATTCATTTTGCCCGGCAGCAAATTTTGAATTTTAAGGGAGAAAAAGAGTTGATTGAGATTCCAGATTGCGGGCATAACGATATTATTGATACCGGCGGAAAAATTCTTCAGCAAAAAATCCGTAAGTTTTTCGACCTCAACGCCGGAAAAGGCTTTAATGGATAAAATCGCTTCTTCCCGGATCATGGCAGATTCTTTTGTAAAATTGGCTGTCCCGTATCTTATTTTTTTGTAAAGCTAAATTTTCTGTTCCACATTTTGGAAACACGGGCCACAAAGATTTTTACCATCAAACAGCCGGATGCGAGATTCCATGGTCATTTCCTGACAGGAATCACATGGAATGCTTTTTAATATCCGGGCAGGGCTTACCGGCGGTACGTCTACCTCTTGTATTGAAAAAAGATCTGTTAACTCAGCCTGCAGTATCAGTTTGATTCGATGGTCCCTGTCTTGTTCATCCCTTGCAAAATCATTAAATACGGCTCGAAAGCCTTTTTTTGCGTCCCTGTCATAAAAGGTAAATGCTGACTTGCCATAATCTTTGTGGATGAGGTTTCCTTTGCCAAAGGAACATCCTGTCAAAAACTGGATGGCATCCACACCGCACATGTCGGTTTCAGTTACGCATACGGGATTTTTTGCATTCTGGATATCCAGTTTTTCCATTGCAAGTTCAGAGGCCCGGATTCCTATTGTCAGGCCCGGACAGCTATGGCCGTGGAACTTTATTGTTTTTTCAATCAACTCTTTTTCTAGTGAACATGTCATTCTTGAATCTCCTTTGTTAAATTCAGGCGGCTTTTACATTCTCAATGGGGATCACTATCGGAAAACCATTGTGATAAACTATTTCAACGCTGACACCATAAACTTCTTCTACCATTTTTGAAGAGATTTCATGTATTTTTCCAGCCCCATAAATTGTTTTATCCTTTAAAAATAAATACTGATCTGCATAACGCAAGGCTGTGTTTAGATCATGCATGGTCATGATCGCGGCAATATGATGTCCCTTTACAATATGTCTGATCAGCCCAAGAATATCAGCCTGGTTTTTAAGATCAAGGCTGCTTGTGGGTTCATCCAGCAGGAGAAGGTCTGTCTGTTGAACAAGTGCCCTTGCAATGGATACTTTTTGAAGTTCTCCCCCACTCATCTGATCAAGGTATTTCAGGCACAGATGGGAAAGATTCAGTCTCTTTATGACGGCATCTACTTTTTTTAAATCATCGGGACTTGTTTTATAGCTGATATGGGGATGTCTTCCCAGGAGGATGGCATCAAAAGCCGTAATCCTTGCCGTTTCATTCTTTTGTGCCACATAAGAGATTTCTTTTGCGATTTGTTTGATATCCATTTGTTTGATGTTTTTATCCTTTACAAGGATATCACCGTTTTGGGGAGAGAGGATGGAATTCAGGCATTTAAGCAGGGTTGTCTTGCCAACACCATTGGGACCGAGAATGACGGTTATTTCACCTCGTTGAATAGAAAAATTGACATTTTTCAGGGTTTCATGGCTTTTATAATGAAATGCAAGATCATTCACTTTAAGAATCATTTTCTATATCCTTTGATAATGAGATAAATAAACACAGGTGCTCCAAGGAACGATGTAAAAATCGAAACCGGCAGCACATGGGGTAAAAGAACCAGCCTTGCCACAATATCTGCAGAAAGAAGAATCAGGGCACCCACAAGAATGGAGGCCGGCATGAGAAATCTTTGATCATCACCAATCACCCGTCGAACAATATGGGGAGCCACAAGTCCGATAAAACTGATAATACCTACAAAAGAAATGATGACAGAGGTCACAAGGGATGCAGCCATCATTGCTGAAAGCCGAACGGTCTCAACTTTTACGCCAAGTCCTTTGGCGGTTTCATCACCCATATCCATGGCATTGTAATTTTTTGTGTTGGCCAAAAAATAGATCAAAAGACAAAGGGTTACCCAAAAAAGGAACCAGAAATCCTCCCAGTCTGCCCTGGCAACATCTCCAAATGTCCAGAACACCATGGCAGCAAGCTGAACATCATCGGCAAAAAATTGAAGGAGCATGGTTCCGGCCATAAAGAGTGATCCTAATGCGATCCCGGTAAGCACCATGATTTCCGGAGAAGATCCTCTGATTTTTGAAATATATGTGATAACACAGGCCGTTGCCATTGAAAAGAAAAAGGCAAACAGCAGCGTAACCACCGGGTTTGAAATACTTAAGGCATCATTTAAAGAGCTTGCCATTACACCGGTTCCAAGGATCATGACGGAAAAGGCGGCACCAAATGCAGCTGCATGGGCAATACCAAGGGTAAACGGTGATGCCAGAGGATTTCTTAAAACAGACTGCATCACCGTACCTGCGCTTGCAAGGCCTGCACCGGCAACTATGGCAGTCAGGGTCTGGGGCAGCCTGATATTCCAGATGATCAGCTCAAACTGCCTGGAACTCGAATTTTTAAAGAGGGTTTTAATCACCTCAAAAAATCCGATGCGGACTGACCCGAGAGATATGCTGGTAATTATAATGAAAATCAGAGCAATAAAGACCAAAAAAATAAAGAAGTTTTTTTTCTTTATATATCTTGAGTATTCCTCTGGTATTTCACCATCTTCAAAATGCATGGCCGCAGCCTTTTAATTGAAATCTATTTGTTGAAAAACCATGCCCCTGAACAATGAATTCATGGAATTGAAAACAGGTTTTGAAACCAGGAATTCATATATATCATTGGCTTTTTTTTCAGGGTTAATATCGTTAAACCTGTCCGGGTATAAGATTTGTCCTATGTACCAGGCATCCGCGAGGACTGAGCCAAAGTTCCGGGTATACCAGTTATAGGGAAGCACCCCATAAACTTTATTGGTTTCCACGGCAGTTAATCCTTTATAAACCGGGTCATTTTTTAGTTCATGAAGACCGCCATGACCTTCCCCCATCTGAAGGGTGGATAGATCCAGGAACAGGATATCAGGGTTGGCCTGCAGGATTTTTTCCTTGGAAAAGTTACTATGGTGGAAATTTTTACCTGTCATATCATTGGTTGAGGCAATATTTTTTGCATTGACAAATCGAAAGGGCGGATAAGAAGGTTCTGTGGATTGAAATCCATGGGGGCCTTTAAAAGCAATTCCCCCGACAAAACAGGTTTTCTTATCATCAACATCTTTTGTTCTGTTATCAAGTTCATGAATATGTTGGTTAAAAAACTGAACCAGTTCTTTGGCCCGGGATTCTTTTTGTAACACCTGACCAATGATGTCCAATGAATTGAACAATTTTTTTCTGTTTTTAGAAAGATCTCCGTATTCAAGGATGACCACAGGAATTTCTGTCTTTTTTTCAAGCTCAACAGGATTATATCCCATGGTGGCATATGTTTTGAAAATAACCTGGGGTAAAATTTTTAATCCCAGTATTTTTTCAGGATCATCATAACCCCTAAACCCTCCGAAAACAGGAAGTTTTTTGAATTGCGGGTTGGCCAGAAAATAAGGCCGGGCATCAAATTTTCTCTTTTTTGTTTCCATATCATCAACAGCCACAACAAGATTCTGGGCACCAAAGTAGGTGATCAGTCTTAAACATCCCGGACCCGAACAGATGATCCGATCAATTTTTTTGGGTATGTTGACTATTCTCAGGTTGGCATCGGTTATCTGCCTTAAGGGTTGAGCAACAGCAAAAAAAGCGGATAAAGCCAGAAACATAAAGACAATTAATGGTATCCAATATATATTTTTCATCATTATTTCCTCTTAAAATAAAAAAGCCACAAAGGTATAAATCTCCTGTTAAGGAAGTTTTCAGCCTTCGTGGCGCTATTTTTAATATTATGTTTTTACTGTTTTATTTTTTGTCTTCAGACAAAAGCTTTACTGTATTTATAAAATTCCTATTTTATTGTCAAGCAGAGTTTTTACCATTTCAGAGGGATCGCGACTTGATTTTTTCCGAGGTGAAATAGCTGCTAAGTTCGCATCAAGCATATTGCTGTTCGCAAAAGACATAGTATGGTTTGCTATTCTAATTATCCCAGGATCAACTTCAAATATCCAAGTGCGATAGCACCAAAGAGCGCAAAGGAAACATAAAGAATAAAAACACGGTGTTTTACAAGTGTCCAGACTGCGGCCATGGCCGGTAAAGTTGTTGTAGGACCTGCAATGAGGAAGGCCAGAGCAGCTGCCGGGCTCATACCCTGAGTCAAAAGGCCGCTGACCATAGGCAAAGCGCTTAGATTGCTGGTATAGACCGGAATGCCAAGAAAGGCTGCTGTAATAATGGCCCAAGAGTTTCCCTGGCCCATGATACTGGTGATCCATTCTTGGGGAACATAGAGAATAATGATGGCCTCCAGGAAAAAGGCCAGGGCCATGAATTTAGCAACCATAAGTGTTGCCACCCATGATTCTTTCATCAGACGACTCCAAAAATTCTGTTTTTCCTCAAATCCGTAGCTTTCTGTTTCTATACCATGACTATTAGGTTCTGTTTGGGGTAATACAGTATCATAACTGATCAAAGGCTGGATTTGTGTAACAATAGTGGTATTATCGCTGCAGCAGGCAGCGGCTGGAACCAGTTTCCTGGATTTAAAAGAAAATAGATTTTTTGTCTCTGCTAATAATCCATGCCAGGCATTCTGAATCATGGATGGTTTATTTTGACTGCTCAAACCCTTTGTGCTTTTAAGAACATTGGTGGGAAGCCAGTTTTTCAGTACCAGGTAATGGGTAATGAATCCGGCTGCCAGACTCAGGATAAGGGTACCGACCAGACGCCAAACTGCCAAATTCCAGCCAATGGTTCCCACACTTAAGAAAAAGATTTCAGGGTCCATGGAGGGAGATGCGATCCAGAAAGACATGACCGGTGCAAGAGGAACACCACCTATTAGCAGAGCTGCAATGACCGGGATGACTCCACATGAACAAAAGGGGGAAAAAGCACCCACAAGCGTTGCCAGAAGAATGGCTGTAACCGGACCTGCATCAAATGCACGTTTAATATATTTGGAAGCACCGGACATGCTTACTGCCACTGCAATGGGGATAGTGATCACAAGGTAGGGCCAGATGTGCAAAAAAGCGCTACCCATGAAATTTGCTATTCTTATTATCTCGTTTGTCATGTTTAATCTCCTTTTTATAAGATCAGTAATTCTATATTTCTAAATACTTCGAAATATAATGGCAAAAAAATATCTATTTAAGTATTACATTGACCCTCCGTACAGCATTCAGCCTGGAGAAAGTCTATCAGTTCGTTCAGAACTTTAAACTGGGGAATACAATATAAGGTTCGGCTTTCCCTTACCTGGCGGATCAAACCTACTGAAACCAACCGGCTGATATGGTGTGACAGAGTGGAACCCGGAATATTCAATTCTTCTTGAATCTGTCCAACCGGAGCACCTTGATCCCCAACTTTTACAAGATATCTAAAAATTGAAAGCCGGGTGATATGTCCTAATTCTGCCAGTTTTTTTGCTGCAATTTTATTTTCCATGATTCCATAATAAATACTTGTAAATGGTTTGTCAACTATATTTTTAGAATTATCGAAATATTATTTTAATTTTTAAACATAATAGGCAAAAACCAGGATGTTATAAGGTGATAATGTCAGGCTTATTAGCCTGCATCATAGGTGCATGAGGTGAAATCTATTTCCTCGCCGCATTTATCGCATTTATGGGGTTTTTCAAATTCATCCGAGAAAATTTCCTTTGTCGCATTGCATTTAGGGCAATTGCAGGTAAAGGATTGTAAATTCTTAAATTGTTCAAAACCTGGGCAATGTGCTGGGGTTGTCATAATATCCTCCTCCTTTTAGATTTGATTATTGGAACGAGAATCTCATTAAAAATTAAAGGTTAATTTGCCATCATTGTCAAGATAAAATAAAAGATTTAACCTATTTTAAATTTACCAGGGTTCTGCCTTTTAAAGGGTGTTGAAACCATTCAAAATATAGCAGAAATATAATATCCCTATTAAATTTCACCCAATTTTTCAATTTTTTTTTGCTCATATCGTTTGCTATTTCACCTGATTTTGTTTTTAGCCTTTTAAAATCTCATATTA
>NZ_JAUWQB010000079.1 GCF_030611305.1 Desulfobacula sp.
TGATAGTTATCGGATGAGAGAAGAGAAAAAGCAATTATAATTTAACCAGGCTGGCAGTTCAAAAACAACGATCTGCCAGTTTTTTTTGCATACATTTTCAAAGCAGGGATTTTATGACATTTTCACGCCGCCGCTCACAGCTTTACACTGATTGCATTTTACAACACCATTGTCATGTTCTCTTTAGCTATATATATTCTTGCGATGCCCAACTTTGACTCTCCAAATGGAGAATTCTTTATCTTGAATGGAATAAATAATACGGTATTGTCCATATCTTAAACGATACTTTTCTTGTTTGCTTAACTTTTTACATCCGGGTTGACGTGGATTTTCACCAAGAGATTCAATGCAGATAAGAATTTTTGTTAAATCTTTATCTGGGATTGATTTAAAATCTTTCCAAACTGATTTTTTGAAAAAAATCCTATATACGCCCATCTTGTTTAAGCCTCTTGACCATCTGTTCATAGCTTACCAAAGGCTCATCAGACCTTTCATCAAACACAGCAAGATCTTTAGCATCTTCAGCAAGGGCTTCTCTCAACGCTTCATTAATTATTTTTGACATTGAGCAGGATGTTTCAAGAGCTTTAAGTCGTAATGCATGATGAAGAGTTGGATCTAAATATATGGTTGAACGTTTTGATAATGTTGCCATAATTGCACCTCCAAATTATTAATACCAACGCTATAGCGTCATAACGTTTTCAAGTCAAGGTTTTGCAGCCCGGACCTGTGATACTGCTTTTCCCTCCGGATATGCAGGGCATTCCACCTTGATAGTTCTGTTTTCTGAGCATTTATTAATTGTATTTTCTGCTGAAGCTTAGCCTTTGCATCTGCATTATCTGAAAGTTTCTGCTTTATGGCGCCGACCACAGGGAGGGAACAAGGGGGTTGAGCCCCTTGTGGTCCGCTGCAATGATTCGTTGGAAGCCGGACTTTGTTTGAAATTATGGACTTGAATTACCTCTTAAACAACAGCCAGTTTGCAGCCAAGCGCTTTTGTTACTTTGCTGATCGTGGAGAACTTCGGATTGCCGCCTTCAGCAAGAGACTTGTACAGACTCGCTCGGGTAACACCGGCTTGCTTGGACACTTCGGTCATACCTTTAGCCCTGGCAGCAGTGTTCAGCGCATGAATGAAATCGGATTCGTCACCAGTAGCAGCAACCTCTTGAAGAAAACCACGAATCTCTTCAGGAGTGTTCAAGTGTTCGGCTATGTCAAAAGGTTTTGTGTTAAGGGGCATGGGTTAATCCTCCAGTTCATTTAAGAGTTCAGCGGCTCTTTCAATGTCTTTGGATTGCGTGGATTTGTCTCCACCGGCCAGCAGTAAGAGTACCCTGCCCTCTTGGATGGTGTAGTAAATTCGCAAGCCGCTGCCAAAAAAAAAGCGCAATTCAAACAAGTTAGAGCCAATTTGTTTAAAATCTCCGAAATTGCCGTTTTCTACCCGGTCAAGCCGAGCCAAGACCTTTATTTTTATTGAAGAATCTTTCAGCTTGGTAAACCACTTATCGTACTGTTTTGAACTTCGGAGTTCGTATTTCATGCTTAACAATGTATCTCACAAGATACAGATTGTCAAGGTTATTATGAATTACTTCAGAAATAAAATGCTTGAAACGAGATAAAGGAAATGACAGAAATTAAGGAAGATTCAAGAACAAAAAGCTCAGGGATAGTTCGGAGGCTTTCCAACGCCGCAAATAACCGGCTGGCAAAAGACGCAGAGCGAAGCGGTGCGGCTTTTGCCAGTCCGAGTTAATTTGCATTGTTATGTGCTTCATTTCACAACCAACACCAGCTCGTTTGGTTTCGGGTAACTCACTGGAATATATTCGATATTAAATGGGTATTTTTGATTCTTTATGTCACTTGCAGAACATTCCATCAAATCATTTTCAATGCAAAAAATGACAACCAACTTTAAATATCGTCTTAGAATCATGAGTGGTGGAAATACTTTTTTGTAACCCATCCACTCCATCATATCCTTTTTTCCTTTTGAGCTATTGCAAGACCTACATGCATAAATCAAATTATCCCCGGCATCCTTACCACCCATTTTTTTAGAAAAAATGTGGTCAAGTGCTAAATTTTCAGTTGAGCCGCAATAGCTACACTTGTTGCCTAACAATAATTTTATCTTTTCATCATCGAAGATTGTTCGTATATTCATTGAACCTTCGATGAGACCTTTGAATAATTTTGCTCGAATCATATAATTAAAAGGAACATACTTCTCTTGTTTTCTGTCTACCGCAGTATGAGCCATAGCAAGATTAGCATACGACCAAAACAAGATTTCTTTCACGGTATTTAACTCTTTCTTTGCCAATACTGTTCCTTTTGCACATAACGGGTGAGTGACCGACAGGCGGTACCGAGTAAAGATGTTCCATACAATAGAGACATCATTTTCTGATTAACTTGAAAAAGGTCTCAGCCATAGCCTGTTCGAGTCCACTCTCTGGTTATGTTTTCTTTCCCTTTATTTTTTCTTCAACATCAGCATTAAAAAATATACAAGTATTTAAGATATCAATAAATTGCTTCAATGTTATGTCCAGTTTATCACCAATATTAAATTCAATGTTAAACTCTTCCGCCCCAAGCATTAGAGCTGCATTTTCTGGACCGGACTTACCAACTTCAGCAAGAACTTCTTCATCTCCCTTTTTAAAAAACATCTTAAACCTGTTACCTACAATTATCAGTTTATCTTTCTGATCATTATTACAATCTTTTATCTCAATCACGCCGTTTCTATGCACTAAACAATTTCTTGCCTTATTTATTGTTTTCAAATGCCTTTCATAAGTTAAAGTATCTTTTAATTCTGTGTGTACCGCGTTTAGTAAATCAGGATAATTGAACTTGTTTGCTCTGATTTTAAGATCAGGTTCAACACCTTCAATAGCTAAAGAGGGATTATCATTCAATTGATTTTCTATAGCTTTAAATACAAAAAGTCTCTCTAACGTTGTTCTGATACAGCTATGAATATCTTCAAATCCATTTATTAATAACCATCGTTTGAACAACTCTTTAGTTTGACTTATGTCTGATGCTCGATTCCCTAATGATAGTTGTATTTGTATAAGTTGAAGTTCCTCATTTGTGGGATCAGGAAATTTATCGATTTTCTCAACAAGCCTTAGTCCTAAGAGCACATTATTATGACAATTAGCTAGTAACTGCTTAAACGGTATAATGACGTATGCAGGATTTAAGTTGCTCATCAGATAAAACCTATAGCCATTATTTTTATCCTTTCATATCAGCATAATGAAGCAGTTGAGATTAATCTTAATTCTAACATAACAGTGTTAATAAGTGGAAATTTTCCATGATATTGACTGTAATAGATAATGCTATTTTCCATTTATTTCGATATTAGAGCAAACCCATGGAAAGTCAACCAAAATTCCGTCCCGCTCCACAGTTAGAATTGATGGGTCAGATCCGCAAGGTTTTGCAGCCCGGACCCATGATACTGCTTTTCCCTCCGGATACGGGCAGGATGTTTATTTGCGTGGGATACCATTAATTCAAATGTGATCCCCTGGGCAAAATTTCTATATTTCTTCCCATCCGCAGACCCGATCAATGAATGCAGGGCATTCCACCTTGATAATTCTGTTTTCTGATAAAGCCTGGTTTCCCGATCTTTTTTCTGGGTTGCAATGTCCGTCTGTTTTTCATCTAACGCTCTGGCTCTCTGATTTAATTTAATTCTTTCATCAAAAGAGAAATGCACATTAGTCCAGATCCAAGTTTGCTTTACACTGATTGCATTTTACAACACCCCGGAAAACTTTGTTGCCGCATTCAGGACAAAAATAACGGGCTTCTTCATCTTGAATCCATTTTTCAGTACCGAATCTTCGTCTATAGGGAACTGCCCGTAAAATTACCTTTTTCCCAACAGCCATGGGAAAATTTTCAATGTACTGACAGGGAAATTCGTCGCATTGATGACATCCGGAATATCCCTTTTTGTCCGTGCAATCTCTGATCTCACACTGCCTGCAATGCATAAACAGGTCATCCGAAAAGCAGCCCTGGCATCGTATATCTTCTGCTGAAAGATTTTCAGTATTAGGAAGAGTGCCCTTCCCGGAAACTTTTCCCTTGTAAACCCCTGCTAACCTTGCCTTAAATTTTTGATTATTATCACGATGTGCCATATAAACGGCACAGACTCCGCAGTAAAGCCCACAAGGTGAAATAAAACCCGGATTAATTTTCATAATTCCAATCCTTTTAAATTTGTCTTTTTCTTATTTTACAAAAGCACAACGGCGGCTGACAGGTTATATTTTAACCTCTATCCATAATGAAGCCACATTTAATGCATTTAAATACTTTCTTTTTCATTAGGAGAAGCCACCCAATTAAGCCACTAACAAGTGAGCTGCAACCAATGAATGCTGCAAAGCCAAATCCAATGGTTGCACCAATGGCTGCACCTGCACTTTCTGCATCTCAATATTTTCTATCATTACAGTTTTTTATAGTAAGTCTTCCATTTATTAAATGACAAATTCTCACCAAAAGTATCTATCTCTGGTGTTAGATCTTCTCTTTGCTTTAATGCCAATGTTTCATTTATTACTCGCAATTTTGACATTTGCATAGCATGCCCTTCCATAAAGCTTTTAAATTCACCATTATTTTTTGAATCCCATGTTAATTTTATTTCTTCCTCTGATAAGTCGGCTTGGGAATTATAGAAGCTCATCAGGTCTTTATATTTGTCTGTTTGTTTTGAATAATTATAAAAATGTACAAAATCATCTTTTGAGATGGATCTTTTTATTATTTCACCCCCCATTTTGTCTATAAAACAACCTACAGGATAATTGAAAGCAAATTTTTTTCTGATGTTCACTGGATGGCAAAGCATTGGGAAATTTGTATAATACATCCATAGTACGGGTTCTAATATCATCGATAATTTATAAGGGAAAAAAAGACCTTCCAAACTCTGTTCTGGAATATATGCACACCCCATATGTTTTGGGGAATGTTCTGGATGGTAAGGGTGTGCAGCTGTTTGGGAAAGACCATCAAGGTGTAATTTTAATCTTTTTCTTATTGGCTTACAAAAGTTTCCAGATGGTAGACATCCTTTGAGTATAGTTGTCCAATTGGGATTAAATTTATTATCAAAATACTCTTTGATAGTTGAATAATTACGATCGTTTTCTATTTTTCTGTAAGAATAATTTTGAAGTAGAGAAAATTCCAGAAATAATCTTAACAACAAACCAAGTGAAGCGGAGAATCCATTGAGACCACACAATAAAGCCTCAAGAACCAAATATTTGGCTTCATAGTAAAAATACCATTGTCGGAAAATAATGTTTGAATCGCCACCGTCATAAAATGTAGCTGAGAATGTATCTTGAACATTTAAATACGAAAGCAATTTCCATTTAAAATCAACCCAATGGTTATTAAATATTTCTTCATTTTCAAGTATGGATAAACTTTTTTGGGCAACACTTGATAGATCAGACTCTCGTATGGAAAAAATCGTTTCTATGCTGCCCGGATTTTTGCGACTGGATGAATCCTTGATGCATACATAGGTGGAAGCAATTGATTTTGGCGAAGAAGTTTTATTGATTAATTCATCTAAAAACTCGGTGTTTTTCGTGTCTATTTTAGTCATTGAGTGTACTATTTAATTCCTTGAGGTGGAGATAACGTTTGAGTTCAGGGGCCACCGACCGCAGGGAGGGAACAAGGGGTGAAGCGAAGCGCGCCCCTTGTGGTCCGCTGCAATGAAGGGTTATATTTTTTTTCTTTCATAGAGAAGCTGTTCACTTAAGCCGAATACATCTGGATAATTCAATCCATGGGATGCATAAGGAACCAGTTTGTATTCTTCGTCATGCGCTCGTAGATACATAACTTTTATACCAACATTTTGATGTAAGCGAAGAGAAGCAGTTTTCAAAGATTCACTTGCATTGCAACCTATATAAATACATTCAATTGAATCAATTGGTACTCCACATAAATAAACATAGTAACCAAGCGAATCTTTTTTCCCAGTTTCCGTGCAATCAGAAAGTATTTTTGTTAAACGGAGTTCATTCTCATAGAACCACTCATCTGATTTGAAATATAGATCATCTATAGAAACAGTTTCATTCTCAAGGAAAATTTTTGCATCAATTATAGGTCGGCGCGGAACATAATGAACTTCTTTCCCACTTTTTATAAAGTCACAATTAGTTTTCAATTCAACCACGATACCTTGATGCGATTCAGCATAATGCGCCCACATAAGCAGGTTAACTGGTAGTAAGGTGTCTGCTCTTGTCAGGCATAAAATACCAATTTGTTCACTTAGTCGAGAAATTAATTTCCGATTGTCTAATTTTTTAGTTCGTGCTGCTAATGAGTTTCCTTTGATTAAATATTTTTCATAGGATGACACATTTTCATTGAGCACAAATTTACATGAAAATTCCATTCCTTCCAATAAGGTCTCATCATTAACAATAAATTCTGGTTGCAATTCAAAGGGATCATTTAACGCTTTTGGTTGAGTGATTCTGAGAGTCTGATCCTTCAAAAAACATTCTGCGGCATTTCTTCCTAAATATTTGTATGTTTTCATATGTTCGCTGTAAAAGTTGTTTAAATATAACCGTGTTAATAAATGGAAATTTTCCATGATATTGACTGTAATAGATAATGCGATTTTCCATTTATTTCGATATTAAAGTAAACCCATGGAAAGTCAACCAAAATTCCGTCCCGCTCCACAGTTAGAATTGATGGATCAGATCCGCGAGGTTTTGCAGCCTGGACCCGTGATACTGCTTTTGCCTCCGGATATGGGCATGATGTTTATTTGTGTGCCAATCCTCTCTTTCAAGGCTGAAACATGAGAGATAACACCAATCAATTTTCCTTTCTGATGCAGTCCGGAAAGTGCTTCCAGAGAGGTTTCCAGAGCATCCTCGTCTAAAGTGCCGAATCCCTCATCAAGAAAAAGTGAATCCACACGGACATTGCGGCTGGCCATATTGGACAGTCCCAGGGCAAGAGACAGACTGACAATAAAACTTTCGCCGCCGGATAGATTCTTTGTCGATCGAATTTCGCCTGCCTGATAATTATCCACGATGTTCAATTCCAAAGGTTGCTTTTCATCACGGATAAGCAGATAACGATCCGACATTTTTTCAAGCTGTTTATTTGCGTGTGATACCATTAATTCAAATGTGATCCCCTGGGCAAAATTTCTATATTTCTTCCCGTCTGCAGAGCCGATTAAAGAATGCAGGGCATTCCACCTTGACACTTCTGTTTTCTGGGCATTTATTAATTGTATTTTCTGTTGAAGCTTAACCTTTGCACTTGTGTTGTCTGAAAGTTTCTGCTTTATGGCGCCGACTTGTTCACCAAGGGTCTTCAGGCTTTCCCGGATTTGTGCCTGTTCCTTTTTCAGGAGATCAAGCGATACATCCGTCATCTTTCTGGCTGTTTCCTGATAAAGCCTGGTTTCCCGGTCTTTTTTCCGGGTTGCAATGTCCGTCTGTTTTTCATCTAACGCTCTGGCTCTCTGATTTAATTTACTTCTTTCATCAAAAGAGAGTCGAAATGAAATGAATGTCGGCTCATCTTTAAACCCGGCTTTTTTGCAGATGGTTTTAAAAGAGGATGCAAGGTTATCCAGCTCAGGCTTTCTTCCGGCTGTGTTTTCTTTTAAGGTAGTGATGCGGGTTTTTAAATCATTTAATTGCTGTCTTATATTATCCCGGCTCTTCCTTGCGGCTTTTTCAAATTTTTCTGCTTCAAAAACCCGGTCTTCCAGCCGGGATTCTTCTGTATCCGGATTTTTCCGGCCATATAGATTTTTACGGGTAGTACTCAACTTTTCAAATTCCTTTTGATAATCTTTAAGAAAAGTCCGTTTTCCTTTTAGGGTTTCATCAAGAGTCTTTAAAACAGCACCAAGACTTTTTATCTCAGATGCAAGCTCAATGGTTTGTTTTTCGATTTCAGATTTCTGTTTTTGATACTCCTGCCAGTTTTTCTGCCGGGTTCCAAGCAATTCTGAAACAGAATCAAGGCCGGTATCCGGGATCTCTTTTATATCAAATGGTTCCAAGCTTGAGATAACTTTAGTTTTCAATTCAGCATACTTACCCTCTGACAATTGTAATTCTTTTTCAGAGCGCCGGATATTTGCCTGGGTATCATCTTTCTTATGCTGAATATGAACAAGCTCTTTTTCTGCTTGGGCTAATGCATCGCCTGCTTCTTTTTCTTCAGATTCATCTTCCTTTAGCTTATTTTCAAGCTGGTCTGCTTCCTGAATCAGACTGAACAGTTTATTGATTTTTTCTTCGATTTCATCAGTTTGGGGAACATTACCTTGGGCAAAGGGGTGATGCAAAGCCCCACATAGCGGGCATGATTTGCCATCCTCCAATTTTACCCGTTCATCTTCAAGACTTGCAATCTTTCTCAGATAAGCCATTTCACGCAAAAGGCCGTCATGTTCAGTCCTATAGTCCGGCAGCATGCGGTCACCTAAAAGTTTTGCAATGGCCCTGCCTGTTTGCGACACCACTTTTTTGCCTGCATCATGCTTTTCTTCAAGTTTATAGCATAATGCCATTTGTTTCTTATGGCGGGCAGTATTTATTGCAAACTGTTTTTTTAACTCTGTAGCCTGGCTGTCTATTGCCAAAATATGGGTCGTTGAAATCTGCAGGTTCTTAATCTGCTCATTGATCCCGGTCAGCTCTGTAACAAGTGCGGCATCATGGGCATTGGCCGACAGATAGTCTTCTACCCCGGAAAGTTCTTTACTTGCCGCCTTTTGATTGGATTCTGCCTTTTGCCGTTGCTCTGTTTTTTTAGAAGCCTGGGTTTCAATCTTCCGGCAATCTGAGCCGGCGGTTTTTAAAAGAGCTTTGTTCTGCGAAATCTGGAGATCAAGCGCTCTCACCTTTTGAATCAATACAAATTCGCTTTTCTGTTCTTCTTTGACTTTAGCCAGAGCTTCCTGTGCTTTATTGAAATCTGTTTCTTTTAAACCCAGTATTTTTTCCTGGTCAGGAAGTAAAGCTTGTGAGTTTGCCAAAGCCTCAAGATCAAACTCTTGCTGCTGCCTTTTCGACACCAGGGTAGCATAAACACTTTCCAGTTCTGCCGCCTTTTCTGCTTTCTGTAATTTTATCCTGTCAGCCCCAAACGCCTTTAAATCATTTGACAGGCCCTCTGATTCCTTATTAATTTCAGAAAGCTCGCTTTTTAGTGCATCAATTCCTGTCAGCCACAGAATGGATTTGCCGAGTTCATCATTTTTAAAGCTTTCTTCCTTTTCAATCTTCTGCTTTCCGATAAGTTCCCGATTGAATGCAGTTTCGTCTTCATCGCTTAAAATGGCTATCCCGGCAGTTTCTGCCTGAAGCAATTCAAGTTTGTTATGTTCTTCCCGCTGACGTTCATGAACACGCTTTGAAATGTCACTGTAAATTGTGGTGCCCGTAATCTGTTCAAGTATTGGTGCTCTTTCATCCGGCGTGGCCGCAAGAAATGCCGCAAACCCTCCCTGAGCCAGCAGCATGGAACGGGTAAACCGGTCAAAATCCATACCGGTTTCCTGTTCAATCCTGACTGCAACATCCCGTTTCTTTGACTCCAGGATCTTACCGGTTTTCGCATCTGATATTTCATGTTTTGAATCAATAAGATTGCCGTCAGCCTTTTTGCGTGCTTTGTGCTGGCTCCAATGAGACCGGAACTTTCCTGTCCGGGTTTCAAAGATCACCTCAGCAAAACATTCCCCGGTTTGCCGGGACATGATCTCATTGCCGGCTTTGGTAATGGTTTTTAATCGCGGTGTTTTGCCGTAAAGGGCAAGACAGATGGCGTCGAGAATGGTTGATTTCCCCGCACCAGTAGGACCTGTAATGACAAAGATACCGTCAAAAACATACTCGGGCGTTGTAAAATCAATACCCCACTCCCCGTAGAGTGAATTAAGATTTTTAAATCTAAGCTCAAGAATTCTCATGACCCGCCTCTTTATTCCGCATTTGTATCTTCTTCATTAAGAGAGGTGATGATCTCCTGATGGGCCTGAATCAGTGCCAGTCGTTCATCTCCTGCCACCTCATAAGTATCCAGAAGGCGGGTAAAGACATCGGTTACATCCAGATCATCCAGCGTATCATTTTCACAGGTTTGATTGATGACCCTTTCAATAACCCGCTTGTTTTTTATTCGTCGAATCTCCATATCGGTATCTGCAACCGCCTCTTCGACAATCTCTCTTAAATTTCCGGCAATCTTATTCCCTGTGTATTCAATCTCCAGCCATGCTTTGCTGTCTTTTGATTTCAGTTCATCTATCCTTTGGGTTATCTCGTCCATCTTGCCGGATATTCTTTCCAAAACCTGAAAGCAGGGAACTCTGTGAAGGGTAATTGTTAAAGGATGTCGTTTAACAGAAGAATTTGGATTCCCACTGGTTGCAACATCAATGATTACAACACTTTTCTCCTGTTTTGCTTCTCCATACCCCATGGGAATCGGCGAGCCTGCGTATCGTATATGTTCTGACTTTCCAACTATTTGCGGAACGTGCAGATGCCCCAATGCCAGATAATCTATACAGCCGGGGAAAATATCTTTGCCGACATGGGCCAGAGAGCCGACGTAAAGTTCTCTTACTCCGTCACCTTCAATTGTTTTACCGCCGGCTGTAAAAAGGTGTCCCATTCCAATGATAGGGATATCGCCGTATTCTCTCTGCTTTTTTTCTGCAATTCTACAGACATCAGCATAATGCCTTTGCACACCTTTAATGAGATTGGCATTCTTGTCTTCTATGCTTTCACCGGCCTTTACAACCCGGATATCCCGATCCCGCAGATAAGGAACCGCACACACGATAGCTTCCGGAACATCAGAAATTCCTTTAAGGAAAATGACCTCATCTTCCGGATTCTCTGTGATCGAACCCACAACATGGACATTCAAAGCCAGCAGCAGCTCTTTTGGCGCATTCAGAAAAGAAGGCGAATCATGATTGCCCGCAATGATCACCACATGACGGCAACCCGATGCAGAGACGTTGCAGAGAAACCGGTAATAAAGCGCCTGTGCACGGTTACTGGGGGTACTGGTGTCAAAAATATCACCGCTAACCAGCAGTGCATCTATACCTTTGCTCTCAATCAATCCTGCCAGCCAGTCGAGAAATGCCGAAAATTCATCATAGCGTTTCCGGCCATACAGTGAACGGCCGATATGCCAGTCTGAAGTGTGAAGGATTTTCATAAAGCAGCTACTTCCGATGTTTTTTGAAGATTTACAATTAGTTTTATACTAACCGAACAGATCCGCATGGCTTCCTGTTCGGACAAGACAAAGTTCACTTCCCTCTATACGGTATATTAGCAGCCAGTCCGGTTCAATGTGGCATTCACGGCAATCTTTCAAGGTTCCTTTTAAAGGATGATCTTTGTTTTCAGACGGCAATTTTTCCGCATTGACTATGCGATGAATTATATTTTTAAGTTTTTCAATATCTTTACCACGTTTTTTGATCTGCTTCACATCTCTCTTAAATTGTGTGTCACGTCTGATAAATCTCATGCTTATCAGATTCCAAGATCATCAAACAATTCTTGAGCTGTAGAAAAAGCTTTACCTTTACCCTGCCTTGATTTTTCAATTGCCTTTATAGTTTTTTCATTTGGAACGTGAAGTTCAAACGGCAGTCCACGATGGGCAATAACCTGACGATAAAACAATTCAAACGATTTTGAGACTGATAGCCCCAATTCTTTAAGTATGGACTCAGCCTGCTTCTTGACTTCAGGGTCCAGTAAAGCCCTGGCTGTACTTGTTTTTGTCGTGCCCATCTTAATACCTCCCCCATTATTTCATATATAGCATATAGTATGCCATTATTTAATATATTGTCAAGCACGCATCAAGATAACGATAGGCTGTGGAGGGATGAAATCTTTTTTTGGATATTATCATAATGAGACCCTTTCCAGAAAACTCTTTTGCACTGAGGGCATTGAAAAAAAGTATTAAAATACCGTTTTGTTTTTGGCTCTAAAAGATGTATCACATCTTTTTTTGCTGTAGTCACAAGCTTAATATTACAAGCTGTGCACCTTGAAAAGAATGAAATTAAATTTTGCAATCCAAAAAAAATAATTGTTTCAATGAGTTGATCATAGGGCAAATTGGCTTGAATCCGCTTTGCAAAAATAATTTTTTTTCTTTTTAAAAGATCTGTATCGCGGGTCAGTACAATTCGGTATTCCGTTTCGGCAATATCGGCAATTTCAATGTCAGAATAGAATGAAGAATAGTTGACATCAAAACCCAGCAGGATCAAAAGACGCCCCAATTTGATCACATTTACATCTGCAATAAATTTCATACTGTTAAGCGGAATGGGTCTCAGCACCGAAGGAGACAGTACAGTGAATGGCGGATGTATAGCATGCACATGCAGCACTCCCTGTGATAATGGGATATATGAAAAATCAACCTCCTGATCATTAAAATCAATGCGCCCGACTTCTGTATGCGGAACACCAAGGGATTCAATGATATCCTTGACAGAGGCTTTCCGGCTCAAGAAATATTCAAACCGGTTGCCGTTTTTATCATTTGTCAGAAAAAAATCAAATTGTCTTTCAAGTTGTATAAAAATTTTCACTTATTATCCAAGCTTTGCGTTTAAACTATTCAATTTTAACACACATACCTTATGCTGGAAAATTTACTTTCGCAGATCTGAACAAAAAGATGGTGATCAATGTAAATGTAAGAGAGATGGCCTGTCTCAGGTTACCAAAACCAGGATTAAACCCGGATAAAAATATAGCCGCCTTCGCCATATCCGAAATGCCGGAACATAATGTTGTAATCGTATGACAATCCTTTATAAAAAATATCAAAAGAAACTTGATAAGGATAAGCCTGTAAAGGATCAACATCAAGGAGGATCACCTTGCCTGATACCGGGTCAAACCCGCCCACCGGGGAAATGTGGGGGATGTGAAGATCCTGTATAAAGCTTCCCTGGTCAAAATGCGAAAGGATCAGACAATTGCCCTTTTTTTCAAATTGTTCAAGCCTGTTGCGCAGTATCTGTTTGATCTCTTTTGATTTTGCAGGATCACTTTTCGCCTGGACGGTTTCAACGGATTGATATGGAATCTTGTAAGCGTTAAGAGAGACTTTGACAACCTGGCCAAGCGTATGGAGGGGAAGTCCCCTTCGGCCTTTATAGCCGGTATCACTCATCCGCTCCTTCCAGTGGGCGGTTTCTACCTTTTCAAGCAAATCCTGCTGGGTCACAGGAGGCCCGTTTAAAGACCCCCCTTTCTCAAGGAGAGTATTCACCACAGACACAATGGACGCCACGGAACAGGATGATTCATGGAATTGTTTGACATGGTGTTTGAACAACCCGTCTTTCACAAGATTACCGGTTTTTTCATAGGGCTTTTGAATATAAACTGCCTGATCTGCCCCGAAAGTCCCTCTCTTTGTGAATTTCTGAAAAAAATACTGAATATAAATATACGGGCGAATCACCCATTTTAAAAAAATCATAGGACACGCTTATTTCTCGTCACAGTTCAATATTTTCTTTAAATAATGCCCAGTATAGCTTTTGGAAGATTCTGCAATCTTTTCTGGAGGCCCTTCAGCAATAATTTCACCCCCGCTGTTGCCCCCTTCAGGTCCGAGATCAATAATCCAGTCTGCTGTCTTAATGACATCCAGGTTGTGCTCGATAATGATCACTGTATTTCCAGCCTTTGTCAAGCGTGAAAGGACTTTTAACAGGAGCCTGACATCCTGAAAGTGGAGCCCTGTAGTGGGTTCATCAAGGATGTAGAGGGTTTCCCCGGTATCTCTCTTTGCAAGTTCCCGGGCGAGCTTGATTCTCTGGGCCTCTCCGCCTGAGAGGGTTGTGGCTGCCTGCCCGAGTTTGATGTAAGAAAGCCCCACATCCATTAAGGTATCCAGAATATGTTTGATTTTAGGATGCCTGATAAACAGTTCCCTTGCCTGCACGACTGACAGGCCCAGAATATCTGAAATGGAATGATTCTTATACGTGATTTCAAGGGTTGCCCGGTTAAACCGTTTTCCCGCACAGACTTCACAGGGAACAAATACATCGGCTAAAAAATGCATTTCCACTTTAATATGCCCGTCGCCCTTACAGGCCTCGCATCTCCCGCCTTTAACATTAAAGGAATATCTTCCCTTTTTATATCCCCGGGCCTTTGATTCGGGCAGCAGAGCAAAGAAATCCCTGATATGGTCAAACACCTTAGTGTAGGTGGCAGGGTTGCTTCGAGGTGTTCGACCAATGGGTTTCTGGTTAATATTAATAATTTTGTCTAAATGGGAAAGTCCCTTAATTTTATCATGCCGGCCTACATTCAACTTGGAATCATGAAGTTTGACTGCCAGGGCCGGATAAAGAATTTGATTGATAAGGGTTGATTTCCCGGCCCCTGACACGCCAGTGACGGCCACCAGGAGTCCCATGGGTATTTTTGCCGTGATATTTTTCAGATTGTTTTCAGATGCCCTGACAATGGTGATCCATTTACTTTCCTGGCTTTTTCTTTTTTCCGGGATTTCTATTCGCTCCTTACCGGTTAAAAATTTGCCGGTGATGGATGCCGGGTTCTCTTTAATCTGATCCGGTGTTCCCTGGGCCACGATCTGCCCGCCAAGGTGTCCTGCTCCTGGACCAATATCCACGATCCAGTCTGATTTTTCCATTGTTTCCTGATCATGTTCCACAATGATCAGGGTGTTGCCGATATCCCGCAGATGATGAAGGGTGTGTAGCAGTTTGATGTTATCTTTCTGATGAAGGCCGATGGAAGGCTCATCCAGAATATAGAGTACCCCTGTAAGTTCCGATCCCACCTGGGAGGCAAGGCGTATCCTCTGGGACTCGCCCCCGGAAAGGGTTGGACCACTCCTGTCCAGGGATAGATAATCCAATCCCACATTTACAAGAAACCCAAGCCGGTCTGATATTTCCTTTAGCAGTTCTTCGGCTATCAACTTCTTATTTCCAATAAGGTTCATTCCATTGACAAAATCAAAAGCCTGCCTGATAGTCATGGCTGTCACATCAACAATTGATTTTTTATGGATATGCACATGAAGCACCTCATTCTTCAGCCGCCTACCCTGACAGGCAGGGCAGGTGCTGGCTGTCATAAATGCGGAATAGTATTTTTTCTGTCCTTCAGACTGGGTCTCCCTGTATCGCCGCATCAAGGTATGAACAAGTCCTTCATCTCGTGTTCGACAGTTGTAGGTTCATTTTTACCGATTTTTGTAAAAATATCCAATAAAATCAGGCCGAGTATCGAATCTGAGTTCAAAACCTGTAGGCACACGACTACTCAAATTTATCTTGACAAATATATCAATACA
>NZ_JAUWQB010000108.1 GCF_030611305.1 Desulfobacula sp.
TGATAGTTATCGGATGAGAGAAGAGAAAAAGCAATTATAATTTAACCAGGCTGGCAGTTCAAAAACAACGATCTGCCAGTTTTTTTTGCATACATTTTCAAAGCAGGGATTTTATGACATTTTCACGCCGCCGCTCACAGCCAGTCTGGTTCAATGTGGCAATCGCGATGCCCTTTCCAGTTACCAGACAATTGGTGGTCATTATATTTCGGTTCCAACACTCGGCCGGCGGCTAATTTTTCGATGACAACCCTAATTTTTGAAAGGTCTTTGTTTTGTTTCTTGATCCTTTTATAATCTTTCTTAAATTGGGTCGTGTAATGTAGGTTCAACTATCAAGCTCCTTGAATAATTCATCAACAGAGTCAACTTTATGGACATTTTTTCCAGCTTCCGCGTCTTTAAGTGTTTTAGCTGTAACCTCATTGGGAATCTTTAATTCAAAAGGGATTCCATTATGTAAAGTAATCTGTGAGAGGTACATTGAAATGGCCTCTGACATTGATATATTTAATTTTTTCAATATTATTTGAGCATTGTTTTTAACAATGGGATCGACTCGGGTTTGAATTGTTGTTGTTTTTGCCATGACTTACTCCTACTGATTATACGTTTGTATTGACAATATCATTACATTTAATATACAGCTTATTTGAAAAATATCAACCACTTTAATATGGTTTGATAACAGTGGCTTGAAGCGAACAAGCCGGTGCAGTTGACAGCCAGGGCCGGGGCGCTTTTGAATATAGCCTCAATTATCTGGTTGATAATAAACTGGACTCTAAGCCATATCATCCAGGCGCCTTTGTCTTCAGAACGATTTAATGCAGGCGTTGTGTCAGCCATGCAGAAAAAAAAGATCCTCGGGGTTGTCAGCCGGTATGTAATGATTTTAAGGTAAAGTGTTCTTTTCCCTCTATACTCAATAAATTTCAAGAGCATGGCAACGCTGCTGAAAAACAGATGGCATTTTATCTAAAACGGGCATTTCAAGATAGTGATCCTCCCCCAAAAAACTGGAGGGTGAGGTAAGCCACTTTTTTTAGACTTTTCAACAAGTCGCTATCTATAATTTAAATAATGAAAACTTGACAATCTTTTATTTAAGACCTAAAATAAGGTCGTATTTATGGTCTAAATAAAGTTTATAGGTGAATTTATGGAATCTATATTAGCAGAATGCTCAGCAAGCATTTCTGAATTAAAGAAAAATCCATCGGCTCTCATCGAGCAGTCTGATGGCGAACCTATTGCCATTCTCAATCATAATAAGCCGACTGCTTATTTGATCCCTGCTGAAACATATGAAGCGATACTTGAAAAAATTGAGGATTATCAATTAGGGTTAATTATCAAAGAACGTCAAAATGAAAAAATATCAGCTGTGGAAATTTCAATAGATGAATTATAAATTAAAGTTTCTACCAACTGCGATTAAAGAATGGAAAAAACTTGATAACACAATTCAAACGAAATTAAAAAAGAAATTAAAAGAACGTCTAAACTCTCCTCATATAACAAGCAGCAGACTTTCTGGTTTTAAAAATCATTACAAGATCAAGCTTCGTGCAACTGGATACCGGTTGGTCTATGAAGTCATTGATGAAGAAATTTATATTTTGGTAATTGCTGTTGGGAAAAGAGAGAGGAATGTAGTGTATAAAAAAGCCCACAAAAGAAAAAATTAAAATTATCAAACTCTTATTCCAGCACAAAGGTTATATTCAAACAAAAAAAATGCTGCGGATGATACCGCAGATTTTCATGTTTACATTTCATTATTTATTTTTTAAGGCTCAAAAAGAACTATGAATATAGACAGTAGGTTGATACCAGGTAAATTTGTTGAATTGCTACTTATCACAGCAAAACAACTTTCTACATGGCTTAAAAAACAACTTTCCTCCTTGGATAAAGGTTGGTGGAACTCTTTGGTTCTGTCAACCTTATCATATCAGCAAAAACAATGGGTTGACAGAAAAAATATTTCTGACATAGAAGGGCTTGATCTGGCTGCTTTATTGAGAATACTTGATCAAAATTGGTATCGATTTGCACAACAATTCAACTTCTCAACCCAAGACAGACACTATGTAAAAGAAAAGATTCGAACAAGACATGATGAGGCTGATAGTAGAACTTATGAGAAAAAAGAAAGATCTGTTAAAACATCAAGACCGAATCATGATCCAAAAATTTGGCTTAAAGATCAATATACAAATGATGATCAGAAATTGGTTTGTCAAATGTGCGCTAACGAGATGCCATTCAAACTAAAAGATGGTTCCTACTATTTTGAAGCCGTCCAGGTAAGTGATGATTTCACAAAAGAAAATCATGAATTGTATCTGGCTTTCTGCCCTCTTTGTGCTGCTAAATATCGTTATCTTGTTAAAAAGGATCATACTATAATGGATAACTTTCTTGGCAATGTTAAGGAGACCAAAGAAAATTTTGAGATTCCCATTGAATTAGGGGTTAACGGTTCACATTCTATCCGTTTTGTGGAAACCCATTTGCTTGATTTAAAAACCATTCTGGAGAATTAATGGAATGAAAAACGAAATAGAAAATTCAAAAGGACAGTTTTTAGTCTATAAAGCAGAAGATGGTACTGTCAAAATAGATGTAAAATTGTCTGATGAAACAGTTTGGCTGACACAGCAGCTTATGGCAGAGCTTTTTCAAACCACAAAGCAAAATATAAGTCTACATGTAAACAATATATATAAAGAGCAAGAGTTGTTTCCAAAAACAACTGTCAAGGAATACTTGACAGTTCGAAAAGAAGGAAACCGTGAAGTAAAAAGGTGTCTTGATTATTATAATCTGGATATGATTATTTCAGTTGGATACCGGATAAAAAGCCATATTGCCACCCGGTTTCGTATCTGGGCAACTGAAAGGTTGAAAGAATATATCGTAAAAGGGTTTACCTTAGATGATGAGAGATTAAAAAACCCGGATCTTCCCTTTGATTACTTTGAAGAACTTACTCGTCGGATTCAGGATATCAGGACTTCTGAACGGCGATTTTATCAAAAAATCACAGACATATATGCAACCAGTGTTGATTATGATCCTACTCTGAATATCAGCATAAATTTTTTTAAGACTGTACAGAATAAAATGCATTGGGCAATCACAGGTAAAACAGCGGCAGAAATTATTCGTTCCAGAGCAGATGCTGAAAAACAAGATATGGGATTAACAAATTATAGAGGGGTAAAGGTTCGAAAACAGGATATAGTGATTGCAAAAAATTATTTATCTGAAGATGAGCTTTTGGCATTAAACAACCTTGTTGAGCAATATTTGATTTTTGCCCAGGGTCAGGCAATGCGTAGAGTTCCCATGCACATGAAAAACTGGATAAAGAAACTTGATGCTTTTTTAAGTATTAATGATAGGGAAATTTTAGAAAATGCCGGTAACATTTCCCATGAAATGGCAAAACAAATTGCTGATAACGAATATGAGAAGTTTAATAAATTAAGAATTGCTGATAACAAAATTTCATTAAGTGATTTTGATAAAGCCATTAAACAGATAGAAAAGAAAAAGTGAAAAGATGGTCAAGGGATTTTGGGTGACTACAGTTTGTTGAACGACAATAAACAGCAAACCCAACAACAAAATCCTGACGTTGCGACAAGTTAAGTCGCTTTTAATATTGTTGGGCAGTGACCCAACCTGCTGTATTACCGGCAGTTTTATATTTCGGCGTGCATTATCAGTAATGATTTTGTGCGGAGCCCGAAAGACAATGAAACCCTTGGCAGTTATTGCCTGGAGAGGGATTCGTGAGAGGAACTCAACTCTGGAAGCATCAATCTGGATGGGAGCTATGAATGGTGGTATGCGTAACATATGTGAACTGTTATTAAACGTCGTTATGTTGAACAGGCCAAAGGTGCTGACAGGCCTGGGCCAAAAGGCAAGAGGTATGGATAGAGCGTTCGTCAGTCGCTCTACGTAATCTATGATTCCTCCGGCGTACAAACAGACGCTAACCCATCGAGTATTAAAGGCGGAACTTGGTAAGCCCGTATTCCTGTTGGCCGCAAGGCTGACCTATGGGAGTGCGGGTAGAGGAGATCAGAAAAAGCGAATGCTGTTCTGTAATGGATCAGATACGGGTTCAAAATTTGCCCGTCCATGAAAATGTGCTGACTTCTGATATGGTGTTGAATCACGTGAAACGACTTGAACGGAATAACCGTACTGGTGTGGATGATAGTAACAGCGATGTTACTGACGGCCGTGCGGGCATGAGAAAGCACCCCGTATACAACCGCGTATCGTGAAGGCAGTTTTTGACTGCCGGGTGTCGCAAGATGCCTTACAAATGCTTGAGCCGGATGAGGTGAAAATCTCATGTCCGGTTCTTAGGGGGCTTGGGGCTGGCAACAGCCCCCGGCTACCCGGCGCCAAGCCGCAGATGTTCAAAGTTGTTTTTGCCGGACCAAGCTAATAGATTGAAAATATTCAATAAAGTGCTGAAAAACGCCTCTAAAATCGTCTTAGGTTAACGTTTCTGACCCCAAAAACATCACTTTAAGAAATATACATCGATTTCAACATTAACCACACAATATTTCCTTGACTTTGAGTTGATTAAATATAATAATTGACTCAAATATTGAGTTAATTAATGGATTAAACGACTCAAATATCAATTCCATGGAAAGGGAAATCGACTCATCTTATGAAATACATTTGGCAAACTAAATCTTGGCCAGGTCTCAAATGGGACAGTGCAAAACTGTTAAAGCCCTTGGGCAATATCCGATTCAGTCAAGGAGCTTTAATAACTCAGATCAAGGAGTTGGGGTTTGAAATTCAGCAAACGGCACGAGTAGATGTTCTTGTTGAAGAAGCATTAAAGACGTCAGCAATCGAGGGTGAAAGATTGGATCCCGATGCGGTTCGATCTTCTGTTGGACGCAGACTCGGTCTACCCGATGCTGGATTGAAGGAGGTAAGAGACCAAAAAATCGAGGGCCTTGTAGAAATTTTACTGGATGCGACTATTAGTTATTCAAAAGAAATGACTCTGGAACGAATTTGGGGTTGGCATGCGGCCCTTTTTCCAACTGGTTACTCTGGTATGGTAAAAATATCTGTTGGTCAATGGAGAGATGATAGCAAGGGACCGATGCAAGTTATTTCCGGGCCTATTGGACAGGAGAAAGTTCATTTTGAAGCACCCCCTGCAAAAAAACTTGATAAAGAAATGCAAACATTCATATCCTGGATAAATGAAAAAAATCAATTGGATGGCATCATCAGAGCTGGGCTCGCTCATATATGGTTTGTTACAATTCATCCGTTTGATGACGGCAATGGCCGTATCGCAAGAACTTTGACTGATATGTTGCTTGCAAGAGATGAAAACAATCCGAAAAGATTCTATAGCCTTTCTTCACAGATTATGGCTGAGAGAAATGAATATTATGAAATTTTGAAAGCCACACAATCAGGTACTGGTGATATTACAGAGTGGTTGAAATGGTTTCTTGAATGCATGAATAGGGCTATCCTGAATTCCAATACTTTATTAAAAAAGATAATGACAAAAGCACGGTTCTGGCAGAATTTTGCCCAGGTAAGGCTACACGAGCGTCAAACCAAAGTGATTAACCGGCTACTTGACGCAGGTGCTGGTGGTTTTGAAGGTGGGTTAAAGAACAAAAAATACATAGGAATCGCACATACCAGTCGTGCCACAGCCCAAAGGGAATTAGCCGATCTTGTAAATAAAGGAATTTTGATCAAAATGCCAGGAGGAGGCAGGAGTGCCAGTTATGATCTTGACTGGGGAAAGTGGTCTTCATTTAAAAAAATAAAGAATAATAACTAAGGAAGAATAATAACAAAAAACATGCTACGGTTAAACCGCAGATGTTCAGCGTTAATTTTACGTTAATGAAAGAATAATTATGTTTGACGATTTTTTATTAAACAAAAATTTCAGGGTAAAAGAAAAAACTCTTTGCCTGCCAGATAAAGTTGAAATAAAAATATTTGACTTTGAACCTAATAATCCTGATCCTGAAAAACCTATTATTGTTTTTGTTGCAGGATGGATATCATTGATCAATGGCTGGAAAGATGTATTGAGTACCCTTGCGCCAAAATATAAAATTCTTTATGTTGAAACACGGGAGAAAAGAAGTGCAAAATTCCCAAATATGAAAACAATTGATCTGTCCATTGAACAGATGAGCAGTGATATAGATACATTAGTTGATGAAATGGTGCCCAAGAGTCAACCATTTTACTTTGCCGGAAGTTCAATGGGAGCTACAGTGATTCTTGATTATCTTGCTATAAAAAAGAGGCAGCCCGTAAATTCTTTTCTGGTTTCACCTATTTGCGATTTTCCATTTCCAGGCTGGATTTTGTTTATAATAAAATTTATCCCGACCATATTATACACTGTAATAAGGCCTATATTAAAAACTTATTTGAGTTATTTCAGGTTGGACATGAAAAATGAACCTGGTCAGGTAAAAAAATACTGCGGAACGATTGATGCTGCCGAGCCTGTTAGGTTAAAAGCAAATGCATATGCAATTAGAAATTATTCTTTATGGGGAAAATTATCGGATATCAAATCTCCTGTTGTGATTATCGGTGCAAAAACAGACAATCTTCACGGCATTGATATAATGGAAAAAATGGTAAAAATTATGCCTTTGTCAAGCCTTGAAATGATGGAAAGCAATAAAGAGACTCACAGTGCAAAAGTTGGTGAATTTATTGATCTATATATATCTTCTCATTAACAATAAAAAAGATAATGCGATCCTCCCCCAAAAAACTGGAGACCGAGTTAAGCCACTTTTTTCAAGTTATATCGTTTCTTAATAGCCTTCTTGAGAATTCAGGGGACAGCATACATAATTCAACAAAAAAAAATGAACCGGATTTCACCGGTGATTTTGGTGGTTATAGGCGGCTGCACCGCGATTATGTGAGCATTATTACAAATGCATAGGTAAATATGACTTTAAGTGAATTTGAAATAAAAAGAATAGAGAGAATCGTAGGGCAATTTGTCGAGAAAAGAAGACCCTTTCCAGAAAAAAGGAGCAAATTGGATCTTTCTTTCAGGATCTCAGACCAAAGTTTTGAAATTTTCGATATTAGGCCTGTATGGGATAATCAAACTCAGAAAATTGAAGGATCTATTGCCAAAGCCATTTTTTGTAAAAAGTACCAAGAAATGGAAACTCTATTGGAAAAGAGCTGATATGAAGTGGCACGGTTATGAACCTTTTCGGGAATCAGATTCTTTGGAAGAAGTTTTAGAAATTATCAACCAAGACAAATATGGTTGTTTTTGGGGTTAACCAAAGACTCGACAGAAAACAATTCGTTGCAGCGGCCCCTACCGCTTGCTGCCAGAATGATACAACGATTCATTACCAATGGGAAGTTCCCATATATTATATGGCCTGGCGGATCAGCACCTATGGGAACTATTGGATATGTGAATGCAGGTTTGGAACTGAAAGCTCAGATTGACGAAGGGTTACTGCCTGAACCGGATAAAATATATGTCCCAATGGGTACTATGGGAACAGCTGTTGGATTGCTGATTCTCCTCAAAAAAGTAGCAGCGATAAATTTTTAAACCTTTTTCCTTATGGAGAAACGCATGACAAAGCACTGGCAGCAGGAGGTTCAAAACCTCTGGGGCATTAAAGGCAGGTTTACGCAACTTGACGGCGAGTATGATCTGAATTTTCGGATCAATTCCACCCATATTCTCAAAGTGATGCGGGAAGGCTGCCAAACCGATCTTGTGGACCTGCAGTGCTGTGCACTGAATCACCTTCTCACCTTACCTTTGCCCCTTGTTGTGCCATCGCAAAAAGGCCGGCCCTTTGAAACCTGCAAAGACGAAAAGGGCTGTGACCGGATTCTGTGGGTGCTTGAAAACCTTGATGGAAAAACCTGGGCCGAATTTAAACCCAAGACCCGTCACCTTATCCACAAACTTGGGGAAACCATTGGCGCCACGGATAAGGCCCTGACAGGTTTTGATCATCCCGGACTTTACCGGGAATTTAAATGGCACCTGCCCTCTGGTGACTGGATTACAGATAACCTGGGCATGATTGCTGATGCGACCCGGCAAAAGATACTCAGACAAATTCTGGATGATTTTGCCGGAATCAAGGCAGATCTTAACGCCCTGCCCGCCCAGGCCATCCACAACGATATCAACAATTACAACATTCTGGTGACCGGCAGCCTGCAGGATTCCCCTGCCATCTCAGGGATTATTGATTTAGGGGATATGTGCGCGGCTCCCGTGGTCTGCGACCTGGCCATTGCAGCCGCCTACGTGGTACTGGATCAACCGGACCCGGAAAGTGCGCTGGAAGATTTGGTACAGGGGTTTCACAGCGTTTACCCGCTATCCTCCAGAGAGATCGACATGATCTTGCCCCTTTTACGCCTGCGTCTGGCCGTTTCTGTGGTAAACTCCACAATGATGGCCCAGGAAAAGCCCGATGATCCCTACGTCCTGATTTCCCAGGGGCCTGCCTGGGCGTTTCTGGAGTCTCACAAGGTCAACCCGGATCTGATTGCAGCCCGCCTGCGCGCCGCCTGCGGATTCGGGGTGAACGACAGCGCCCAATCGGTCATGGAATGGCTGGATGAAAACCGCGGGTGCTTTGCCCAGGTTTTGGGTCGGGCCCTGGATATTCTGCCCCGTGCCAGCCTGTCCGTGGCCGACAGCACCCTGCCCCAGGATCCATTCGATCTGACCCCTGAGGAGGCTGCAACCCTTGGTGTTGAACCCCAAGGGTTGCATTTGGGATATTACGCAGAACCCCGCCTGATCTATACGGACAAGGCCTTTTACAAGGGGCCCTTTAAGGCCAGCAATCGCAGAACAGTCCATATCGGCGTCGATATTTTTGCCCCGGCCGGCACAAGGGTTCACGCGCCGTTAAACGCCACTGTGGCCTCCGTTGAGAACCGAAAGGACAACCTGGATTATGGCGGCCTTGTCATCCTTTGCCATGAAACCGAAAAGGGCGCGCCCTTTTTCACCCTTTACGGCCACCTGAATCCGGAATCGGTTGGGATACTCACTGCGGGACAACCCATCGAAAAAGGGCAGGCCTTTGCCACCCTCGGCGAACAGCAGCACAACGGCGGATGGTCCCCGCACCTGCACTTTCAGACAGGCCTGATCAGTACTGATCCCAACTGGCCCGGTGCGGTAGATCCAGATGAACTTGACTTCTGGTCTAAGCTTTACCCCAACCCGGCGGCCATCCTAAACCTTGATGATGAACGACTTGCTTACCAGCCGCCCTCTAAGGCCGGCGTACTGGCCGAACGAAAGGCAAGGTTCGGGCAGAACCTGAAACTGACCTACACCGACCCTGTTATGTTCCTGCGCGGCTGGAAGACCCACTTGTTTGACGAGTGGGGAAGACCCTTTTTGGACAGCTATAACAACGTTCCCCACGTGGG
>NZ_JAUWQB010000090.1 GCF_030611305.1 Desulfobacula sp.
GTTCATACTTGAATGGTAGCACGCCTTGTGTCATATTTATTTCACCCCGTTGATGATAGTTTTTTGGTTGCACAAATATTCTATCTGCTTGAGCCATCAAGCGCAACGGGGTTTTTTATTTTTTTTGATGGTGAATTGGGGAAAATCTAATTCTATTGTCTGTTTGTGTATGATTAAAAATCAAAAAATAATATTGCCAAAGTCATTAAAAAGGTTGATTATACAATAGGCCCAATGATAAGAGAATTCGTACAAATTGTGAAGAATAAAAATAATTTAATGGAGAAAAATTTATGAGTGCTTATACGAATAACGTTTTGGATATGCTCAAGGGAAAATATTCCTGGGAAAAGGAATATATTCAATCAGTTTCAGAAGTGTTTAAATCCATTACACCGGTCCTGGATTCTAATAGGGAGTATCAAAACAACCGGATACTTGAGCAACTGGTCGAACCGGACCGATCAATCACTTTCAGGGTGCCATGGAAAGACGACCAGGGCCGGGTTCAGGTCAATACAGGACATCGCGTTCAATTTAATAATGTGCTGGGACCCTATAAGGGAGGACTTCGATTCCATGCATCGGTTACCTTGAGCATTATCAAATGTCTCGGGTTTGAGCAGATTTTTAAAAATGCATTGACAGGCTTGCGTATAGGCGGTGGAAAAGGCGGATCTGATTTCAACCCCCGGGGCAAGTCAGATAATGAAATAATGAATTTCTGTCAAAGTTTCATGTTGGAATTGTCACGGCATATCGGCGCATCCACTGACGTCCCGGCAGGCGATATCGGGGTGGGAGGACGCGAAATCGGTTATCTTTTCGGCATGTATCGCAGAATGAATAAATCTTTTGAAGGCGTTTTGACGGGCAAGGGCATTTCATGGGGAGGAAGCTATTTAAGGCCTGAAGCTACAGGATATGGTGTGGTTTATTTTGCCGAAGAAATGCTGAAAAATGCTGATGATAATATTGAAGGCAAAGTTGTGACGGTTTCCGGCTTTGGAAATGTCTCCTGGGGTGTTGTAAAAAAAGTCAATGAGCTTGGCGGCAAGGTCATTACCCTTTCCGGGCCGGACGGATTTATCCATGATCCTGATGGGGTTACCGGCGAAAAAGTCGACTATATGCTGAAACTCAGGTTGAGCGGTAATGATGTTGTAAAAGATTATGCAGATCATTTTAAAGTGAAGTTTTATCCGGGCAAACGACCCTGGGATATCCCGTGCGACATTGCATTCCCCTGTGCAACACAAAACGAACTTGAACTTGATGACGCAAAAAATTTGTTAAAAAACAAGGTTAAATGCCTTGTTGAAGGAGCAAACCTGCCCGTGACTCTTGAGGGGATGGAATTTCTGGAAAATGCAGATATCATTTATGGTCCGGCAAAGGCATGCAATGCAGGAGGGGTTGCCTGCTCCTGCTTTGAAATGGCACAAAATGCCAATTTTATGAACTGGACAGAAGACGAGGTTGATAATAAACTTCACCAGGTAATGAAACATATCCATGACCAGTGTTATGAAGCATCTGCTGAGTTTAATAAAAAAGGCAATTATGTGTTCGGGGCAAATGTTGCCGGATTTCGCCATGTGGCCGACGCAATGCTGGATCAGGGATTAACCTGATATATTGTTTTTATGTCTCAGGCTCCATACCGGAATTCTCCGGTATGGAACTGAACGATATGATATCATAAAAGGAAGTATGCAGGGAAATGCCCTGAGTGTTTATGGGTTTACAGTATCTTTCAGAAAACCGCTTGCATATTTATGAAGAATACTTCTGATTAACGTCTGGTAGGGGATACCTTCACGGGTTGCCCGTCTTTTTAAAGCGGCAAGATCGTTGTCAGCGATCCTTATATTTATCTTTTGGTTTTTTTTTATGGTATTTCGGGCAATAGCCTGAAAATCAACTCCAGATTCAGAAGGGACAAGTTTACCGCTTTCATAGGCCTCCAGAATTTCTGATTCATAATCATCAAGTTTTATCTTTTTTGTTTCTTTAGTCATTTTCCCCTCCAAGATATTTTTTTGTGGCTTTTCTGCTTGGAATGATTGTTTTAAGAAAAAAAATATTTTTGTCTATTACATATGGAACTATATAGGCATATCCTTCAACATCAACTATCATGATTTTTTGATTTGGATATTTCTCTTTATTGGGATGCCTTGTATTTATAACTATTGCACCGGCCTCAATTCTTTGAACAATTTCTTCAAAGGTGATACCTCTTTCTTTTGCAAGAATTTCATTTTTTTCTGCATCCCATTTAAAACGTATCATGTTTTAAATATATGACAAAGCAGAGACGTTGTCAATTGAAATACCATCTAAAAAAAGAGCAACGGATCTTACTATCGTAGAAAAATACTAAAAAAGAATCAATCAATTTTTTTTATCAAAAAATGAATAAATATTGACATAAAAGAAATTATATGATTTTCTTATTTTCATGAAAGCTGATATTCCAAATATCGGGAAAAATATTCGCTTCCTAAGAAGAGCAAGAAATTGGACCTTGATAGATCTTGCCCGGAAAATCCGAATCAGGGAAGGTCCTTTGGGGCGAATTGAACTTGGTAAAAACGCTCCTTCAGCCCAGGTGATTTATAGTCTTTCCCAGGCACTGAATGTATCTACAGAGGTTTTGTTTGCCAATGATGTTCACCATATTGAATTAAAATCAAAAGATACAGACAGTTCTTCCAACTTTATCACCATCCATCCTGAACCGGATAAAATTCCAAAACAATTATTAGCAGCAACCCATGATATCGTAACAGCTTTCCACGCCCTTGAAGATATCTGCAATGTTCCTAAACACGCCTACCTGCCTTTGTCTGTTCCTTTTAAACCTGATTATCAGGGAATGGAAAATCTTGCTTCTTCCATTAGAAAATATTTTGGAATATATGATGGCGTAGTGTTTGATTATTTTGAACTGTTTGAAAACTTCGGCTTGCGCGTAATCATTTTTCAATTTCCAAGAGACTCCAAAGATCTTGATTCTTTTTCTGTTTATGAGCCAGTCTATCACAATGCTTTTTTCTTCTTGAATTCAAAAAACAATCCTGAAAAACAACTCTTTTCTTTAAGCTTTGAACTTGGCGCTCTCCTTATATCTAATCAATCCCGCCTGCAAAAAACAGATTTGTTTGAAACCTTAGACAATAAAAAAGAATCAGAAAATTTAAGACCCATAAATGCCAAACGGGCAGCAGGACGATTTGCCGCCACCTTTTTAATGCCGGAGGCAGCCGTCCGCGCAAGTGTCAGCCAGCTTGGCGTTGCCCAAGATGGCTGGTCCTGGGGTCTTCTTTTAAGAATCAAACACCGGTTCGGGGTATCAGCCCAGGCTTTTCTTTACCGCCTCCATGAACTGGATCTGATCTCCACCAGACTAAGAGACCAATTTGATACCAGGATAAAGAAATTCTACGATTCCACCGGGTTCCAGGAACCCGATTCAACAAGAAGGTGCCTTACCCCCAACGGCCGGTTTTTTGACCTGCTTTTAACAGCTCAGAATATTAAAGAAGCAAAACAAGAAATAATTCAAATAAAACAATTGGGAAAAAGGTTAAAAATATTACGAGAATAAATTAAGCCTAAAATTGATATGATGCGAGGCTTGTTTGTATGATATGGGTTGAGATGGGGAAGATATGAAAGATAGAAAAGTATGATTCTATGTGTGTATGCCCCCCCTTGTATGTCAGGAATGGTATGGATAAAAAATATTACGCGCACAGCCTGGAAGGAAAACCGCCGAGTGAATGGCAACTGCTTGAAGAACATCTGAAGAATGTTGCAGAAATGGCTCGATTGTTTGCAAATGCTTTTTGTGTCGGCGATTGGAGATATCTGGTGTGGTTTCAGCATGGCCTGGGAAGGGAGATAAATGGATTTTTATGCTGATGGAAACAAGAGTCAGAAGCTGATAAAGCATATTGATGGCGTTAGGAGCAATGCATCTTTATTTTCCAAAGAATTTGGGTGTGAAGCGTGGGGCGCATTATTAGGTGACTGGCATGACTTGGGAAAGTTCATGGAGGCGTTCCAGAGATATATGCTTGAAGATGAACAGCGTATTGAGCATGCCGTTGTGGGAGGACGGTACGCAACAGATCAATTTGATGACCGTCTTCGCAGATTGGCCTTACAACTTACAATCACTTGTCATCATACCGGATTGCAAAATAGCGAAGCTCTCAGAAAACGATTAGTTAATGCGGCACAATTGGTACGCGATGCTATCAAAAATGCGCCGAATGATTTGTTGGATAGAAAACTTCCTGAGTGGCCTGAGTGGTTGATTCCTCCATCTGGTACCGCTGAAGAAAAGAAAAAAAATGAGTGGACGAGAAGCTTGGAATTTTGGATACGAATGCTTCATTCCTGTCTGGTTGATGCTGATTGGCTTGATGCTGAAAAACGGAATACAGATGCACCGAAAAGACCGGTTTTTTCTTCGATTAATAAACTTAGAGATCATCTGGATGAATATATTGATAAAAAAGTTTGTGACGCGGAAAAAGATAATTGGACACAGATCAATGTTCAAAGAAAAAATGTGCTGGATGCCTGTCGAGAATCCGCGATAACCAAAACAGGATATTTTTCATTAACGGTTCCAACAGGTGGCGGGAAAACACTTTCTGGGATGTCTTTTGCTTTAAATCATGCTGTAGAAAATAAAATGAAACGTGTGATTGTCGTGATCCCGTATACAAGTATTATCGAACAAAATGCATCTGTTTACACGGAGGTTTTTGGGCGCGAAAACGTAATTGAGCATCACTCAAATATTGATCCTGAAAAAGATACAGAAAGAAACCGTCTGGCATCAGAGAATTGGGATGCGCCTATCATTGTTACAACGAATGTTCAATTTTTTGAATCGTTGTACGCAAACAAAAATTCCAGACTTCGGAAACTTCATAACATTTCCAGAAGTGTCATTATTTTAGACGAAGTGCAATCACTGCCTCCGGGGTTGTTGTATCCGATATTAAATGCAATACAAGAATTACGAGAACATTACGGTTGTTCAATCGTTCTTTCGACAGCAACTCAGCCAGCCTTAAAAAAGCGCAAATCATTTATGTGCGGATTGGATGCGGTGAGAGAAATTATTCCGGACGCAATGAAACTGTCGCGAAATTTAGCTCGCGTGAACATTGAATGGGACATAGATAGCGTAAAAGAATATTCAGATATTTCGGAACGTATTCTAAAAGAAAATATACAACGTGTTTTAGTGGTCACGCATAAACGTAAGGATGTCCGAGTGCTTGCCGGTTTGCTACCTGAGAATACTTATCATCTTTCGTCATCAATGTGTCCTTCTCACCGGAAAGATACTCTTAGCAAAGTAAAAGAGGAGTTGTTGAAAAATGAATCCTCGACCGTTCGATTAGTAAGTACGCAATTAATCGAGGCGGGGGTAGATATTGATTTCCCTGTCGTTTTCAGGGCATTAGCCGGTCTGGACAGTATTTCACAGACGTCAGGGCGTTGTAACCGTGAAGGCAAAAATGTTAATGGAGGTCGTCTAATTGTCTTTCGCGCACCAACAGAACCTCCCGCGGGAATTTTGCGCTTGGGGAAGGGTATTACGGAAAGTTTACTTAATTCCAATGAATCTGACGGCGTTTTGCGGGGCGATGATGGTTCTCTGGATTTAACGTTCCCTGCAATTTATGATACATACTTTCGCCTGTTTTATTCTGGTGTTCAACTGGATGGGGCAGGGGTTCAAAATGCACGTGCAAGTCTGGATTTCCCTGAAGTCGCAAAGCGTTTTCGTATGATTGACAGCGCTGTATATCCTGTCGTTGTTCCGTACAAAGACGCATACAGCAAGCTGGATGTCGTCCGTGCTAAATTCAAACCATCGCGGGATGATTTCAGGTCAGTTCAACCTTTTATTGTTCAAATATATTTTCAGGAGTTTCAGATGCTGAATAACGTAGGCGCACTTGATTCTATACATGAGAAAGCGTTCTTTTATTTAACGCTGCCATATGAACGGCTTTATGATGAACGATTTGGTTTGGTTGTGTCTGAAGAAAATCTTTTTCCTGATTATTCAAAATTCAATGCTTAAGACTATAAGGGGGAACTATGAAAAAAAAGAAAGGTCCGACATTAAGCCTTCGGGCAAAAGGTCCGCTTGCCATATTTACTCGGCCTGAACTCAAAACAGAACGGGTGAGTTATGAGGTTCCAACCCCTTCATCTGTTCGCGGAATATTTGAAGCTATTTGCTGGAAGCCAGCCATTCAATGGCATGTGGAGCGCATCTATGTGTTCAATGAAATATGCTTTACTGCGATAAAGCGGAATGAACTGAATAGTAAAAGTATAATGCCTTCAAAACAGATGATGGACTGTGGCATGAGAGAATTTACACACGGGATATATGGAATAAATGTAGAGCCTGACAGGGCGCAGAGAAATACTGTGGCTTTACGGAATGTGGATTATCAGTTCGAAGCTTTTTTTACGCTCACAGAGAGAGCTGGGGCAGAGGACAATATCTATAAATTTGTTGATATGTTTACCCGACGTGTGAAAAATGGACAGCATTTTCACCAGCCCTATTTCGGTTGCCGGGAGTGTATTGCTGAAATTCATCCTCCTATAGAAAAGCCGGAAGAGCGGTCAATTTCTATATCCAAAGAACTTGGAATTATGCTTTGGGATATTGAGTTTGGAAGTGTGGAGAAACAGCAAAACATGCCCCTTTTCTTCAGTGCAAAATTGGAAAATGGAAAAATGGAAATCCCATCGCATCCAATCGGTCGGGAGGAGGTGTCGTATGATATTGAAAGCGCTTTATGATTTAGCACAACGTGAAGACCTCGTTCCTGATCCTGATTTTGAGATTAAGCCGGTCTCTTGGATTATTCGAGTAGGTGATAGTGGACAATGTTTGGGTATTGAACCGTTGAAACAAGCAGAAAGAATTCCTGAAGGGTCAAAGAAAAAACCAAGAATGTTGGGCATGCCAAAATTAGTTCCTAAGCAATTACCCAGCCGTTCAGGGAAACACCCTCCGGCTGAATTTTTTGTTGATAACCCGTTATATGTTTTGGGCAAATCAATTCCTGCCGAGAAATATAAACCTTTGATTTGTAAGACACGCCAAGATTTGTTTGCCGATAGAATAAAGCTATGCGCAGAAGAATCAGGTGATAAAGCGGTCAAGGATTGCGCATTATTTTTGCAAAAACATGCATGTGGTGAATTAGAGGTTACAATATCTTCAGAGATGAAAGGAAATGATCTGATCGTCTTTTCTTATCAAATGGAAGAGTCATTTGTCCATCAAAGACCAATTGTTGTTAAATATTGGAGAAAAATCAATGCGGATAGCCATAGAACGAAAGAGGGTTCCATATGCCTCATTACTGGAGAATTCTGCACGCCTGCCAGGAAGCATAAGAAACTAAAAAATGTACCTCAAAAGAAAGTGAGTGACATAGCTTTGGCGCCTTGTAACCAATCTGCCTTTGAAAGTTATGGTTGGGGAAAGGGTTTAAATGCTGTGATAAGCGAGAAATCTTCTGATTTTGCCATGACAGCTTTAAACCGTCTTTTGCATCCCAATCCACCTGATCCGCATGATCCCAATCAAATATTATCAAAGCAAAATATACATTTAAGTTCAGACACAGTTGTTTGTTATTGGACACGAAATAAGAGCGCGTTATCCGATTCTTTTGGTCTATCCATTGAGGTGGATGAAGAAAAGGTAGAAGCGAAACCTGCGCAGGTTGCGGAGATGTATAAAAGCCTTTGGAAAGGCATTCCCTATAAATTGGATAAACCGGATGAATTCTACTCGTTGGTCCTGTCTGGTGACCAGGGACGGGCAACAGTACGGGATTGGATAGAGTCGAACACACAGCATGTAGTGGATAGTCTGGCACAATATTTTGCAGACTTGAGAATTGAGCGTTGTTGTCCTGCTCCAAAAAATGGAAAACATCCTGAAAGCTTTTCGCTGCCTTTATTGCTTGAGTCTCTTGCTGATCCGAAAGACCGTAGGAAAGAAGGCATCCCTTCTGTGATCGGCGCACAGTTCTACCGGGCATCAATTGATAAAAAACTATTGTTTCCACAACCAGCATTTAGCAGAGCAATTTTGCGTTATAGAGCTGAATTGGGGAAGGAAAACGACGAAAAAAAGGGCTGGTTCGTAAAAAATTGGAACGATGCCCGAGCGGCAATTATTAAAGCGTATCTAAATCGAAAACATCGGAAAGAATCAAAAGAAAAGGAGGTGTTAGAAAAAATGAATCCAACCTGTACAGATAAAGGTTATTTACTCGGACAACTTATGTCCGTATTAGAAAAACTACAGGCAGAGGCTCTGGGAAGTGTCAATGCGAGTATCGTTGATCGGTATTTTGCCGGGGCCTCTGCGTCACCCAAAAGCGTTTTTGGAAATTTGCTCAGAAACGCACGGCATCACGCCCGAAAGGCCAAGGATGAGTCAAAAAACAAAGGTCAAATATTTAATTTAGAGCGGTTAATTGACCAAATTTGCAGTCAGTTTGATGTTTCTTTGAAGAAAACAGAAGATCCAAAAGCCATCTATGAGAATGGATTCCCTTCATATCTTTCACAAGAGCAACAGGGAATGTTTGTTTTGGGATACCATCAAATGCGCAAATGGCTATGGATGACACGCAAAGAACGGGATATCTGGAATGCTGAGCATTCCGATGCTTCCCGTGCATATTTGTGGGGAAAGAAGGAAAATAATTTAGAAACGTCAACTGAAGAAAAAGGAGAAAATCAATGAATGAGGCTATCAAAAATCGTTATGAATTTGTTTATCTGTTTGATGTAAAAAACGGAAATCCCAATGGAGATCCTGATGCAGGGAATGCTCCTCGTCAGGACTATGAAACCGGTAAAGGCTTAGTTACGGATGTTTGCCTGAAACGAAAGATTAGAAACTATGTTGATATCACCAAAAACAACCAGGCTCCTTATGAAATCCATGTGAGAGAAGGCGCTTTTCTTTCAGAGCATCATAAACGCGCACATTTGGCGATTGAAAATGAAACGATACAGATGATTATTCCTGAAGATTTGGTAGCTGAGCTTAAAGCATTTGAAGCATATCCGGATGGAATTGTTTTTTCTAATAAGGATGGCGAGCGGCCATGCTTGGTCTTGTCTTTAGCTGGACTGGAAGAAACAGGGAAAAAGGCTAAAGCCCTGAAAGAAAAAAGTAAACAGGCAGATGCCGAGAACACGAAACTGATATCGCCCGCCGCAAAAGCAAAGCTTCGTGAATTGTTCATAGATTCAAAGGAGAAAAAAGCTGCGCAATGGATGTGCAAAAACTTCTTTGACGTGCGCACGTTTGGCGCAGTTATGTCTACTGGCGATATGCGATGCGGACAGATTAGAGGGCCTGTCCAATTTGGATTTGCGGAAAGCATTGATTCAATTGTGGGAAAAGAAATATCAATGTCGCGGACGGCTGCGGTAAGTGTAGATGACCCTGATCAAAAAGGATTAGGTGCCCGAAAATCAATTGTTCCTTATGGGTTATATCGGGTTCATGGATATATTTCTGCACATCTATCAAGTCAGACTAACTTTTCAGAGGATGATTTGGAAATGCTGTTGTCTGCGCTGATGAATATGTTTGATCAAGATCCTGCCGCTGCTCGGACCGGGATGCATGCTCAAAAGCTGATTGTTTTCAAGCATGATTCTAAGCTCGGCAACGCTCCGGCTCATAAACTTTTCGATCTGGTTAAAGCAGGTAAAAACTGTGGGGATGCACCACCGCGGTCATTCGCTGATTATGACGTAACTGTTGGCGATGCTCCCGCAGGAGTGGCATTGACAGAAATGATATAGTCCGCAGATAAAGGATTTGTAATGCAAAACAAACTTGTGGTTTTTAAAAGCAGAGAAATTCGGCGGATGCTGCATAACGACGAATGGTGGTTTGTTGTTGAAGATATTGTGTTGGTTCTTATCGATTCAAAAGATCCGAAACAGTATATTCAGCGTATGAAACAGCGTGATCCCGAGCTTGGTAAAGGGTGGGTACAAATTGTACATACCCTTTCAGTCAAAACTGCTGGTGGTAAACAGCGTATGGTGTGCGCTAACACCGAAGGCATTTTTAGGATCATCCAGTCCATTCCTTCACCTAAAGCCGAACCATTCAAACGCTGGCTGGCTAAGGTCGGTTATGAACGAGTGCAGGAAATTGAAGATCCTGAACTTGCCACCAAACGAACCAAAGCCCTTTACCAGGCCAAGGGGTATTCGGAGAACTGGATTGAAAAACGGATGCGGGGTATTGCCGTTCGAGAGGCATTAACGGATGAATGGCAGAAACGCGGCATCAAAAAAGACCCTGAATACGCCATACTTACAGCAGAAATTTCCAAGGCCGCTTTTGGTTTTACTCCTTCAGAATACAAAAACTTGAAAGGATTGGAACGCGAGAATCTTCGCGATCATATGACCGATTTGGAATTGATCTTTTCCATGCTGGGTGAGGCTGCCACTACCGAGATTGCCGGAAAAAAAGACGCTCAAGGTTTTGGTGAGAACAAAACAGCCGCTCGAAAAGGCGGTAAGATTGCTGGTGACGCTCGTGAAAATCTGGAAATTGAAACCGGGAAGAAAGTGGTCAGTTCAGAAAACTATCTGACCGAACCTGAAAGCAGGAAACGGCTTAAAAATAAATGAGCCTCTATATTGAAGATGACTTAATCCCGCTTTCCGCCTTGCAGCATATACTCTTTTGCAGGAGGCAATGTGCATTAATCCATATCGAACAATTATGGGTTGAAAACATATTTACCGCAGAAGGTCGTATCATGCATGAAAGGGTAGACAGGGGGGATCAGATTGACAGAGGCAGGATGAAGATTGAATATGGCCTGCCTCTTAAATCAAGCGTTCTCGGTATTACCGGAAAGGCAGATGTGGTTGAGTTCCATTTAAAAGAGGGTTTGGAAAAACTATGGATACCTTTTCCCGTGGAGTATAAAAGAGGAAAACCCAAGAAGAATCTTTCAGACAAGGTACAGCTTTGTGCACAGGCGTTGTGCCTTGAAGAAATGGTATGTGTAAAAGTTGAAACAGGTGCACTTTTCTATGGAAAAACAAGACGTCGCCTGGATGTTGTTTTTGATGAGAATTTGCGGGAGTTTACAATGAGAACATCTGAAGAACTTCATGACATGATTGCTTCTGGAATTACGCCGCCGCCTCATTATAAAAAAAAGTGTGATACCTGTTCTTTCCTTACTTTATGTATGCCCAAGACAATTGGAAAAAAAAGAAACGTATTGTCATGGATAAGAAAAATGACGGATTAAGGCAAATTTAATAAAAATGAAAAAACATCTGAATACACTTTTTGTGACCACCCAGGGTGCTTATTTGTCAAAGGAAGGTCAGACTGTTGTTGTTAAAATTGAAAAAAAAGTAGCAATGCGACTTCCCATCCATACGATTGCCGGGATAGTCTGTTTTGGTGCAGTGACTTGCAGTCCTTATTTGATGGGTTTTTGTGCTGAAAATGATGTATCCATTAGTTTTTTGACAGCTTATGGTAGATTCCTTGCCATGGTAAAAGGACCGGTTTCAGGCAATGTCCTTCTAAGACGTGAACAATTCAGAATGGCTGATAATAAAGAAATTTGCGCTTCAATTGCAGGATCTGTATTGACCGGCAAACTCGCAAATAGCAGGACCGTTCTTGAAAGGGTGATCCGTGATCATAAGGAAAAGGTCGATGAATTCAGGGTGAAAAAAGTATCTGATCGCCTTTCTTTATATATTAAAAAAGAGCTTCCATACGGAGATTTGAATAGGCTGAGGGGCATTGAAGGAGACGCAGAGCATCAATACTTCAGTGTCTTTGATGAGTTGATACTAATTCAGAAAGAGGCATTTTCCTTTACCGGAAGAAACAGACGGCCACCGCTTGATAATGTAAATTGCCTTCTTTCTTTTTTATATACTCTCCTAACTCATGATGTAAGATCAGCACTTGAATCCGTTGGTCTTGATCCGGCTGTCGGGTTTTTACACCGGGATCGCCCGGGAAGACCAGGGTTAGCTCTTGATATCATGGAAGAATTCCGCCCTTTTCTTGCAGATAGGCTTGCCTTATCTCTAATCAATTTGCATCAGATTAACCATCAAGGATTCACAACAAAAGAATCCGGTGCCATACATATGGATGATGAGATTCGGAAAATTGTTCTCACAGCATACCAGAAAAGAAAACAGGAAAGCCTGAATCATCCGTTCATTAATGAAAAGGTTGAAATCGGCAATCTTTTTTTTATTCAGGCTCTTTTGTTGGCAAGGTATATACGAGGCGATATAGATGGGTATCCTCCGTTTATATGGAAATAAAATTAAGGAGGTTTTGTGCTGGTTCTTGTCAGTTATGATGTTTCAACAGAAAAAAATGGTCAAAAAAGATTGAGGCGCGTTGCAAAGGTGTGTAAGAACTATGGGCAAAGAGTACAATATTCTGTTTTTGAATGCATGGTTGATCCCACCCAGTGGACTATTATGCGCCGGAATCTTATAAATGAAATTGAACCGGAGCTGGATAGTTTAAGGTTTTATTTCCTTGGTTCAAATTGGAAAAGAAAAATTGAGCATATTGGAGCTAAAACGGCATTAGACATAGAAGGACCGTTAATTATTTGATCTATTTGCGAACCATAAGATGATTATGATAATAATTATATCTATTGCACCTATAGGAGTGCTTTGAAACAAAAATTTTATTCTTGGTTCGCAGATAAATAACCGCTTGATAATTAACAATAATTCAAATGTCATCTTTATTTTTTTTCCAATCAAACATTTACATGAAGACCTTCGCTCTTTGACAATTTGTTTTCTTATGATATCAAAGCGTTACGTATATAACAGTCGCTCCCCATGCGGGAGCGTGGATTGAAACAATGTATCAATCTTACACCCGGCATATTCCCAGAGTCGCTCCCCATGCGGGAGCGTGGATTGAAACCCGTATTCCACCAGGTACGCCAGCGTGCCGATAATGTCGCTCCCCATGCGGGAGCGTGGATTGAAACAATGCCGGTGTTGGCCTTATGGGGACTCAATTTGTCGCTCCCCATGCGGGAGCGTGGATTGAAACCCATTTTAGTGATCGGGCCGGATAGCTCGTCGATGTCGCTCCCCATGCGGGAGCGTGGATTGAAACTTTTTCATCCCACCAATCAAAATATTCTTCTGGGTCGCTCCCCATGCGGGAGCGTGGATTGAAACAATGGTAGA
>NZ_JAUWQB010000019.1 GCF_030611305.1 Desulfobacula sp.
TGATAGTTATCGGATGAGAGAAGAGAAAAAGCAATTATAATTTAACCAGGCTGGCAGTTCAAAAACAACGATCTGCCAGTTTTTTTTGCATACATTTTCAAAGCAGGGATTTTATGACATTTTCACGCCGCCGCTCACAAATTTTGTGGGCATACGCTCCTCTTCGAGCCGAGGACAAGACGGACATTAATTTAAACCGGAGAATAGTTTAAGACTTGCTCAGGGCCGTTTCAATCTCTTTAATTACTTTTTGTGCAGCCATGGCAGGATCGTCGGCATCCCTTATGGGCCGGCCAATGACAATCAGGTCACTGCCAAGGGCAACTGCCTCGCCAGGTGTAGTTATCCTTTTTTGATCATCATTTTCAAGAAGTGTCCAGGAAGGCCTGATTCCCGGTGTTACGGCCAGAAATTCATTTCCAAAAGTTTTTTTCACCTGCTGGACCTCTTTACCGGAGCAGACCACGCCTTTGCACCCGGCGTCATATGCCATTCTTGCCCTGTACATGACCAGAAGACTGGGATCTTTTACAAACTTATCTTTAAATCCGGAAGCTTCAACCGTATTGGCATCATTATCCGTTAAAAGGGTGACACCCAGAACGCCTGTTCTTCCCTGCCCGCCCTGCACAGCCTTTTCAAGCATATTTTTTGATGATGAACAATGGACTGTTACAAGATCAACTCCTAAGTTTGCAACCCTTCCCATGGCTTTTAGAACAGTAGCTGAAATATCATGAAGCTTGAGATCAAGAAATATTTTTGCACGGCTCTCTTTTTTTACCATTTGAACCACGGAAGGCCCCTGATCAATAAACAGTTCCAGCCCGATTTTAAACATTCCCACCTTTGCATCAAGGAGTTTCACATACTCTTTTGCTTCCTTTACAGAAGCAAAATCCAATGGAAATACAATATAATCCTTACCTGTTTTTTGCATAACCAAATCCTTATCGATTAATTCAGAATCATGAATATGGCAACACTGATTTTAAAAGAAATATTCATTATCTTACAGAATTTCTATATATTATCTGCATAAACAACGCTGTCTCGCCCAATTTTCTTGGCATGATATAAAGCTGTATCTGCTGCCGCCAGCAATACGTCAGAATTTTCAACACCCGTATATTGGGACACCCCGATACTGACAGTAATTGAGACATTCCCTTTTTCAGTGGAGATTTCACTGTTACAAACGTACTCACAGATCCGTTCAAACATGACGTCCTGTTTTAACCCTTTAGATCCAGAAGCCACAACCAGGAATTCTTCACCCCCAATCCGGCCCACATGGTCATTTAACCGCAACTTGTCCGCGACCAATCGGGTAAAAGCAATCAATACCTCATCACCAATTTGATGGCCATAGGTATCATTCACCTTTTTAAAATAATCAAGATCACACACGCCAACGCACAGACCGGTTTTTTCCCGTTTCGCCCTGGCAATCTCTTTTTCCAGCAGTTCCATAATTGCCCGGCGGTTGTAAATATTGGTTAAAGGATCATGCATGGCTTCATGTTTCAGTGATTTGTATGCATCGACAAGTTCGAATTGGAGCTTTACCATCCGTTTGCCGACATTGATTCTGGCTCTGAGCTCTTGATTATCATAGGGTTTTGAAATAAAATCGTTTGCACCTGCTTCAAGGGCCTTGACGATATCCTTTTTCTCATCTTTTGACGTCAGAACAATCAGGTAGGGTGGATCGGAGGTATCGATTTCACGTATCCTTTGACAAACCTCAATCCCGTTTATTCCAGGCATTTGCCAGTCAAGGATAGCAAGTCTGGGCGCATCTTTAGATTGCATGACATCCCATGCTTCTTTTCCATCGCACGCCAAAACCAGAGTAAAGCCCCATTTTTTTAAAACTGACTCCAACATGATCCGGGAAGTCCTGTCATCTTCGGCAATCAATATTTTCATCAGATCATTTCCTCCATTGTCTTTCTCAATTTATCAAATGCTTCCTCCAATTGGGGCACAAGAAGGATAAGCATACCTAAATCCCCGGCTTTTCCGGCTGTTTCGATGTCATAAGCAATTTCTCTGAGGGCATCAGCTCCAACATTACCTGCTGCACCTTTGATTTGATGTCCCTGTTTTCCTGCATCCTCTGTGTTTTTTTGATGAATAAACCCTTTAAGCGATTCCATCTGTCTTGGTATATCCTCTAAAAAACCTGAAATAACTATTGCAGCCAGCTCTGCATCACCCAGCAAACGATCCATAAAAGCATCTTTATCAAATACCATCAGATCATTTTGTACAATTGTTTTTTGATTCAATGTCTTGTCAGGCGCAAGGTCCAAAAGCGCTGCCACCGACTTCTCTCTGGGTAACCAGCGTTCCAGGGCTTCCAAAAAGAGTTTTGCATCTACCGGTTTAGAGACATAGTCATCCATGCCGGCTGAAATGCATTTATCCCGGTCTTTTTTCATGGCGTGAGCGGTCATTGCGATGATGGGTATTCTTTTTTTACCGGATTCAAATTCTTTTTCCCGAATTTGACGTGTGGCTTCAAGACCGTCCATTTCCGGCATCTGCATATCCATTAAAACAAGATTATAAAAAGATTCTTCAAGTGCTTTTACGGCCTGGACACCATTTGATACCGTTTTTACACCAATAAAGCCAAATTTTTTTAAGAGGCCTGTAGCGACCTGCTGATTTGTAATGTTATCCTCGGCCAGGAGGATACGAATATTCTTTCTTTGCAGTTCTCGAACCGTGTGTCGGGTGATAATGCCACTTTCCTGTTGGGGTTTGGAATCACCGGATATAATAGTTGACAGGCAGTCAAACAGGTCTGAATGGCCCACCGGTTTCATTAAGTAGGCTGCAAATCCTGCTTTTTCAAATAATTTGGCATCCCCCACCTGCCCCATTGAGGTCATCATGATCAGGTGAACTGATTTGAGGTTATCATCTGCTTTAATGACCTTACCTAATGACAGACCGTCCATTCCAGGCATCTGCATATCTAAAATAGCAACTTGAAAGGGATCTTTTTCATTGTCTGCCTGATAGAATTTAAGCAGGGCGTCAGATCCATCCACTGCACTTTTTACCCTGCACCTCCAGGAACCTAACTGGCCCTGAAGTATGTCACGATTGGTCTCATTGTCATCCACCACCAGGATATGGTATCCCTTCATGTCAGGCATGTGCACCGGCATGACGGGCTGTTCGGGCTCTTCCTGTTTTTTAAAACAAGCTGTAAACCAGAATTCAGATCCTTTGTCAACTTCACTGTTTAAACCGATTTCTCCCCCCATCATTTCACAAAATTTTTTGGAGATGGTCAGGCCCAGACCCGTGCCCCCGAATTTCCGGGTAGTGGAAGCATCTGCCTGTCTAAAACTTTGAAAGAGCAAATCATGTTTTTCTTCAGGGATACCGATACCGGTATCTTTTACGGAGAATAAAAGTTTAACCTCTTTTGGGGTCTCTTTTTTCAGGTACGACCGAACTGAAATTTCCCCTTTAGCGGTAAATTTGACAGCATTGCCCACAAGATTGGTAAGAATCTGCCGAAGCCGTCCGGGGTCACCCCGGATCAGGGCAGGCACGTCCGGGGATGCGGCGCAAATAAATTCCAGATTCTTTTTTTGAATACGTAAAGACATCATGGATGCAAAATTATCAAGCAGGGAACGCAGGTCAAAATCGATGACTTCCATCTCAAGCTTACCGGCTTCTATCTTTGAAAAATCAAGGATATCATTAATCACGATTAAGAGGGATTCTCCACTGTTCCGCACGATGTTGGCATAATGACGCTGGTTACTGGTAAGACCTGTATCCAGTAAAAGACCGGTCATCCCGAGGACGCCGTTTAAAGGGGTGCGGATCTCATGGCTCATGTTGGCAAGAAATTCACTTTTGGCAGCGTTGGCAATTTCAGCTCTTTGAGCCATCATGTTTGCCCGTTCAATGGCTTTTTCAAGCTCCTGGTTCATCTGGTTTAATTCATCCTGTACTCGTTTTTCCCGGGTGATGTCCTGAAAATTAACCACAATGCCGTCGGGCTTGCCATGGGCATCCAGAAGCAGTGCCGCACCGATCCGGACTGCAATCGTACTGCCGCTTTTGGTTGTTCGCACCGTCTCAAACCCGAACAAGCCCTCCCCTTTTAAAACCCTGGCAACGGCTTTTTGCGCTGCCGAATTTTCTTTATCCGGAACAAAATCAATCCGATTGCCCAAAAGCTCATCCGAACTCCATCCAAACACACGGGTAAAAGCAGGATTAAGATATGACACCTTGCCTTTTACATCATATACCAGCACCGGGTCTACAATGGTTTTCATCAAAGTTCTAAGCCTTCCTTCGCTTTCTCTCAGTGCTTCCTCGATTTTCCTGCGTTGTGTAACATCTGTAAGCACAGAAATTTTTTGATCCTTTAAAAAAGTGGACCTGAATTCTATGTGTTTTGACTGGCCATCTTTACATCTAATCTTGAATTCTCTATGCTTTCCAAGATATGAATGATTGCTGTCATTGCTCCATACTCCAGAGACCTTCTTGCGATAATTTTTATCTGGATAGGCTTTCTTAAACCAGTCCTCTTTGGTGGGAATATCTTTAAGCGTATATCCTGTAATTTTTGTAAAAAAAGGATTTACATAAAGGTATTCACCATTGTTATCAATCAATGTAATTCCATGGGGTGTGCTTTCAAGAATTGTCGAAAGGGTTTCTTTCTCTTTTTGTCGGGCCTTTTCTTCCTTTTTGCGATGGGTGATATCCCGCCAGATAGTATGAATTTTATGGTTACCTTCCTGGTTGGAAATCGTCGTTAGAAGAACCTCTACAGGGAAAACTTCTCCATTTGCTCTGATGTGATCCCATTCAAACAGATGACTGCCGTTTTTCAGCGCAAGACCCATCATTTTTTTTGCTTTTATGAAAGAGTTTTCGCCATCCGGTTGATTGTCCGGGGAAAGTTCTGAAGGATGAGTTTTAAGAAGTTCTATTTTATTTTTATACCCCATCATATCCACTGTTGCCTGGTTGCAGTCAACAAATTTTTCATTTTCGATTATCAAAATAGCATCCTTTGATTTTTTAAACAGGATACGATATTTTTCCTCACTTTCTATAAGCGCTTGTTCGGTCTTTTTGGGGTCGGTGATGTCATTTCCTGAACTTAAAGATCCAACAATGTCACCATTTGAATCTTTTAAAATAGCGTTGTGCCAGGCAATAATACGCCTTGTTCCATCTTTTCTTAAAACCAAATTTTCATAATACTCAATCGGTTCAACAACACCTGCCATTAATTGATGAAAAATCGTTAAAACTTCTTCCTGAAACCGTTCCGGCAGACAGGTTTTAAACCAGTTTTTACCGACAAGTTCTTCTTTTCGATATCCTAGAGTTTCCAAGCCGTATTCATTAATAAGCGTGATGTTCCCTTCTTTGTCAAGAGCAACAAATAAGACCCTGGCAATAGAAAAATATTTTCGGGCCTGGTACTCACTGTTATGGCTGAAAACCTGCTGTTCTAATTCTTTTACCCTGAGCTCCAGTGCTTCGTAGCTTAGCTTTTTTTTCATACAAAAATTCCATGTATTAAAAAGTGAAAAAATTGCTTATTCTCTCCTATAATCTGGTTAGAGGCTTTAGTCAACAATCTCACCAGTTTATTCTTAGCTTTACAAATCCGCCAATCATTGATACTGATTCAAATTATGAATCAGGACAAATATATACTTACCATGCTGGTAGAAAACGAACCCGGTGTAACAGCCAGAATTGCAGGACTTTTTGCCGGACGAGGCTATAATATTGAAACCATCTGCGGTGCCCCCACAGCCAATCCAAAAATGTCCAGAATCACCATTACAACAAAAGCCAATCCTCTCCAGCTCGAACAATGCAAAAAACAGATTAAGCGCCTTGTAAATGTCATTAAACTCAGAAACATGACAGGAGAAAAAGCTGTAAAACGTGAGATGGCCCTTGTTTGCGTTAAAGTAACGCCTGAAACCCTGAAAAAAATAAAAAAAATTATCACAGCCTTTGACGGCCGCATGATGGATGCGGGTCAGCAATATTATATTTTCGAAGCAACCGGCAATGAGGATACGATTGATGAGCTTCTTGCCCTGCTTGAACCGTTTGGCATCAAGAAAGTTGCAAGATCAGGAGTACTGGCCCTTTATAAAGAATCCAAGGGGGGAAAATGACCTGTTCGGACAAGCACGAAAGCCTCAAGAATTTGCCAGGCGTTGATCATATTCTGGAACTTGTAAAAAAGGACGATCGCTTCCTTGATATCCCCCGAAGTGTGATTCTTGATTCCGTAAGATCCGCCCTTGAAAATATAAGGAAAGATATTCTGGCGGATATTGAAACACCGACAACCGATGAAACCATCCTTATGAAGATGCAACTCCTTGCAAAAGAGAAAATCCGGCCCAGACTTGTTAGTGTCATCAATGCCACCGGCGTAGTTCTCCATACCAATCTCGGTCGGGCTCTTTTATGTGACGATGCATTGAAGAATATAATAAGTGTTGCCCAATCCTATTCCAACCTTGAGCTGAAAATTAAAACCGGCAAAAGAGGGATTCGATATGAAGCGGTGGATGAACTGATCTGTGAATTGACCGGTGCCCAGAGTGCCATTGTTGTAAACAATAATGCCGGCGCAGTATTACTGGCGTTGAACACCGTGGCCAAAGACACACAGGTTGTTGTATCCAGAGGCGAGCTTGTTGAAATCGGCGGGTCTTTCAGAGTACCGGATGTGATGTCAAAAAGCGGATGCATCTTAAAGGAAGTGGGTACCACAAACCGAACACACCTCAAGGATTATGAAAATGCAATATCGGATAACACAGGGCTTTTTTTAAAAGTTCATGCCAGTAATTATAAAATTGAAGGCTTTACTGCCAGTGTTGCCTTAAAAGACCTGGTATTACTTGGAAAAGATACAAACATACCGGTTATGGAAGACCTTGGATCCGGAACCTTAATTGATTTCTCAAAATACGGTCTTCCCCCGGAGCCCACGGTTGCAGATTCTGTTCGTTCCGGCGCAGATGTTGTAACATTCAGCGGGGATAAACTTTTGGGAGGGCCCCAGACCGGAATCATTGTCGGGCGAAAAGAGACCATTGATCAAATCAAAAAAAATCCTTTAACCCGGGCCCTGAGAGTTGATAAACTGACCCTTGCAGCCCTTGAATCAACATTAAAACTTTACAGGGATGAGGAAAAAGCCATCCGGGAAATACCCACCTTAAGAATGCTGACCCTGTCCTTTAAAGATATTTGTAAAAAAGCCACCTTGTTATTCAAAACTATTGAGGATGATATCGGGTCCCTGGCTGATATTGATTTTGCGGACCTGAATTCAAGGCCGGGCGGAGGCTCCTTTCCCGAACTGAATCTTCCGACCCGGTGTATCACCATTCAACCTAAAAACATGTCGGTATCCAAACTTGAAATCAACATGCGTCTGTCAACACCGGCCATTATCGGCAGAATAGAAAATAATAAATATATTTTGGATCCCAGAACGATTCAAACCGGCCAGGAAGTAGTCATCTCTTCAACCTTAGCCAAAGTACTGGTAAAAAAATGACAAGCAAATTCTCTTCAAAAGAAATTCATTTTCTGAAAACCGATTCTGATGGTTTCAACCTAAAACCGCCTGAAACCTATTTTAGTGATCTTCTTCTGGAAAAAACGGTTCAGATCAAAACTTTTGAGAAAAGACTTTCAGAAGCAAAAATTCCTGGAAAAAAATTTTTATGTGCCATACTCCAGATTTCATCGGATGTATCAGACTCTCTTCAGGAAAAAGCAAACGATACGTTTGAAGCCTTCTTTAACTCATTTTTGGATAATGAAAGAGGAATCTGGGAAACCTTAGGAGAAACTTCGTTTGTTCTGGCATTCTGGGACTATGATAGTGAAAAAAAAGCCTCTCGGCTTATTGTTTCATTAAAAAATAAAATGTCGGCTGCCCTTAAGGCAGATATTCTTGTAGGTGTGGCAAAATTTCCCTATCATGACTTTTCAAAATCTCAAACCTTTGCCAATGCACTCAAAGCCATAGATCATGCTGCCTTTTTCACGCCAGCCGCTCTGATACATTTTGATGCCACATCATTAAACATCAGTGGAGATCGACTTTACCAGCTTAATAAATCCGATATGGCAATCATAGAATATGAAAAAGGCCTTGAAATAGAACCCAATGACATTAACCTGATCAACAGCCTCGGGGTCTGTTTCGGTGTCATGGGGAACCTTGATAAGGCAAAACTTGAATTCAAAAAAGCCATGACGATTAACCCCAATGAACTCATGGTAATTTACAATATCGGCCTTCTTTATCAAATTGAAGGTGATCTTGACAAAGCCATCGTCTATTTACGAAAAGCCCATGGCATTGATCCTTGTATTTTTGAAGTTGAACTTCTCCTTGGGCATCTGCTCATAAAAAAAGAACAGCCGGACCAGGCCATGCCTCATCTGGAAACGGCCAGCCGGATAAATCCGAAATCAGGCCTGGCTTTCAGAATGAAAGGTGAAATTTATCTTAATAGAAATCTTCCCGGAAAAGCAGACCGGGAATTTAACAGGGCCATTAAACTGAATCCTTCTGACGCAGTTTCTTTGTCCGGATATGCAAAATCCCTGGAACTCCGGGGGAAAAACCTGAATATCGCTCTTACCTTTGCAAAGAACAGTATTACCTTTGAACCGGACAATAAACTGTTCAAGGAAAGATTAAAAATTATCCAGGAAAAAATTGAAGGCACTACCCCTCACAAAAAAAAGAATAAAATAGCATAATTAACCTATTGAAAAGAATAAACAACCATGAAAAAACTTATTCAACAATCTGTTGATGAGAGTATCCGAGCAAAAAAAGAATTTTTTGCCGGGAATATTGAAAAAATAGAATCCTGTGCATCCATGATGGCCCTCACTCTAAAAAAAGGCAGGAAAATACTCTTATTTGGTAATGGCGGCAGTGCGGCAGACTGCCAGCATATTGCCGCTGAATTTGTCAACAGATTCCAGATGGAGAGAAGACCGCTGCCGGCTATTGCGCTTACCACGGACACATCCATTATCACCAGTATCGGCAATGATTATTCCTATGAAGATATCTTTTTCAAACAACTCCAGGCTCTCGGGAAAAAAGAGGATATTGCCCTTGGCATCTCAACTTCGGGAAATTCCCCAAACGTCATCAAAGCAATGCGGGAAGCAAAACAAATGGGACTTTCCATCATTGGTTTCTCTGGAAACAAGGGAAAATTAAAAGATTTGAGCGATTTTTCCTTTTGTGTTGATTCCAACACCACAGCAAGAATACAGGAAGTTCATATTCTGCTGGCTCACATTTTGTGTGACCTTACAGAAAGGATTCTTTTCAATGAAAGATCCATTTAAACCCTTAGATTACAGCAAATTTAAAGCCCATTCCATCAAGGACAGGCACAGCAAAGTTGATATAAAGGATTTTTCAACACCATGGAAAAAAGGAGGCCGCCTTTCAGCATTTCTTGATACCCTGCCGTCCATCCTGGCCGGCAATGATCTTCGCTGTGTCATAAAAGCTATCAGCCTTGCAGCCAAAAACAAAAGACAGGCCTGCTTTGCCATGGGCGGCCATGTCATAAAAACAGGCATGTCCCCTATAATCATTGATTTGATGGAAAAAAATGTTTTTACTCTGCTCTCCATGAACGGATCCGGCATTATCCATGACCTTGAAACTGCCATGGTGGGAAGAACCTCCGAAGATGTGGCCCAATCACTTGGTGACGGCAGCTTCGGCATGGCAAAAGAGACATCAGCTTTTCTCAACCAGGCCATCAAAAATACAAAAAAACAATCCATTGGACTGGGAAAAGCAGTGGGAGACATGATCCTCAAGGAAAACTTTAAATATAAACATCTGAGCCTGACAGCAAAGGGGTCCGCCCTTGATATCCCCGTCACCGTCCATGTGGCCATTGGTACGGATATCATCCACATGCATCCTCATTTTGATGCAGGGGCCTGTGGAGAAGCGTCTCATTATGATTTTAAGCTGTTTGCCTCACACATCACCGATCTGGAAAAAGGCGTATTTATCAATGCCGGCTCTGCCGTCATCCTGCCGGAAATATTTTTAAAGGCTGTCACCCTTGCCAGAAATCTCGGATTTGTGCTGGATGATTTTACAACTGTCAATCTTGATTTCATCCGCCATTACAGACCCATGACCAATGTAGTGAACCGCCCTACCCTTGGAAAAGGCAAAGGCTTCAGCATTGTCGGACACCATGAAATACTGATTCCTTTGATTGCCGCTGGCGTGATTGAATCCCTATAAAAAAGACCTGGTGAAAAAATTCCGTGTGCCTGTTAGAAAAATGAATCTTTCCTTGTGCTCATTTTGTAAACACGTTAAGAATGGCAAAGAATCCTGGTAAAAATGATCAGGATTCTTTTTTTTTAAATCTAAAAATGGAGACATACTATGAACCGTACCGGCGGACAACCTGGCAGCTTGGATTTTACCGTGGACAAAAGCAATCTCTATCGTGAAGAATCTGTCACAGATCTCAAGATCGCCAACATACAGCGGCTGGTACCTGTGCATCTTGACGGATCAGAAGACAGCAGCAGAGAAACCATTTTTCTGGGAAGAACCCAGCTTAGCACCCCCCAGGGCCCTATACCCATACAGGCAAAACTTGCGGCCAAAACACTTGAAGAAGCCATGGACACATTCCCGAAAGCTATGGAAGCTGAAACCCAGAAGGTAATGGAGAGTTTTAGACAGATGCAGGAACAGAAGAAAAAGGCAGAAGAATCAAGAATTATCATGCCGGGAATGAATAATTGATCTTTATAATTTCCAGCAATATAAGCTGTGTTGTAAATTGATAGTAAACCCTTTTTTCAATTTACATGAAATTCCCCTGAAGTCATAAAAATACTGACTTGAAAATCCTCAATTAAATCCTTATATTGGTTTGTTTAAATAAATTAGGAAAGAGGTGGGGTTAAAAAAATGCCAATCTATGAATATAAATGCAATACGTGTGGAGAAAATTTTGAGACCCTTGTTATGGGGGGCTCAACACCTGAATGCCCGTCATGTGACAGCCAGGATCTATCCCGGCTGATGTCTGCCTGCGGGTTTATTTCAAAATCATCCGGGCCTGGCGGTGAGACACAGGTTAAATCATCTGCTTCATCAGCCTGCGGCAGCTGTTCATCTTCCAGTTGTTCTTCCTGCGGGGTTGGATAGGCTTCCATGAAAAAAAATATACGTATTGGTACCAGAGGAAGTAAGCTTGCTTTGTGGCAGGCTAATTTTATCAAATCAGAAATCGAACGCCTCTTCCCGGATCTTAATGTTGAGCTGAAAATTATCAAGACAACCGGGGACAGGATCACGGACAGACCCCTTGCCATGGTGGGCGGAAAAGGATTGTTTGTCAAGGAAATCGAGAATGCGCTCTTAAATAGCGATATTGATCTTGCCGTTCACAGTATGAAGGACATGCCGGGCAAACTGCCTGAAGGCCTTATCATTGGTGCTGTCCCAAAAAGAGAAAACCCCTTTGATGTTCTCATTTCAAAAGATAATCGCTTGTTAACCGATTATAAAAAGGGTGCTAAAATAGGCACTTCAAGCCTCAGGCGTGCTTCCCAGATCAAGCATATCAGACCGGATGTGGCAATTGTTTCCATCCGGGGCAACCTGGACACCCGGATCAAAAAACTCAAATCCGGTGAATATGATGCCATTGTGCTTGCGGCGGCAGGTCTTCGACGTCTGGGACAGGAAAGTGAAATCACCGAATACCTGGATGAAACTATTATGCTACCGGCTGTGGGACAGGGAGCACTTTGTATTGAAACCAGAAAAAATAATGGTGATATCGCATTAATTATGGAAACTCTGGACCATCATGACACGCGGATCTGTGTGACAGGAGAACGGGCATTTTTAAAACAGATAGAAGGCTCCTGCCATATCCCGGTGGCCTGTTTCGGCAAAATTAAAGATAATCAAGTGGTGCTGACTGCGGTCGTTGCCTCGGAAGACGGCAAAGCGTTAATTAAACAACAAATTGTTTCCCCGATGGATAAAGTGGAAAGCCATGGTCAGACGCTAGCCGACCAGGTCCTTGAAAAAGGCGGGAAAAAAATACTGGAGCATTTGAATTCAAATGACGGATAAGACGGGCACGGTATATCTGATTGGCGCAGGTCCGGGTGATCCGGGTCTTTTAACCATTAAGGCAAAAGAATGTATCGAACATGCAGATGTTGTGGTCTATGATTATCTTGCATCTCCTTTTTTACTGGATTACGCCAAAAAAGATGCCCGGATTATTTATGTGGGGAAAAAAGGCGGGGACCATACCCTTTCCCAGGATAAAATCAACCTGTTGCTGGTGGACAAGGCCAAACAGGGGCTTGATGTGGCCAGGCTGAAAGGCGGTGATCCATTCGTATTCGGCAGGGGCGGTGAAGAGGCCCAGATGCTTTTGAGCCACGGGGTGCCCTATGAAGTGATCCCGGGTGTTACCTCGGCGATTGCAGCACCTGCCTATGCAGGGATTCCGGTAACCCACAGGGATCACACCTCTTTTGTATCATTTATTACCGGTCATGAAGATCCTACCAAAAAAGATACTTCCATGCAATGGGATGTATTTGCAAAATCCAATGCAACCCTTGTATTTTTAATGGGAGTTAAAAATCTTGAAAATATTGTAAAAAATCTGGTTAAACACGGTAAACCATCAGACACCCCGGTTGCCCTGGTCAGATGGGGTACTACTGCCAGGCAGCAGACCGTCACCGGGACGCTTAAAACAATCGTTAATCGGGTTAAAGAAGCAAAACTCACATCTCCGGCCATTATTGTTATCGGTCATGTGGTTTCTTTAAGAGACGAACTTTCCTGGTTTGATAAAAAACCCTTATTTGGAAAACGGATTGTGATTACCAGAGCCCGCGCCCAGGCAAGCGACCTTGTGTCAAAGCTTTCAAAACTTGGAGCCCTGTGCATTGAAATTCCAACCATTCAAATTGCTCCACCTGAAGATACAGCCCCTTTAAAAGAATCCATTAAAAACATAAAGGATTATGACTGGCTCATCTTTACCAGTGTCAATGGTGTTAAATACTTTTTTGATACCTTCTTTGATATGGGCAAAGATGTGAGAGCATTGGGACACCTTAAATTTGCATGTATCGGTCCTGTGACAAAGGAACGGTTAAAAGATTACGGCATTATCAGTGATATCCTGCCTGAAACCTATAGAGCTGAAAGTGTGATTGATGCATTTTCAACCGTTGGAATAAAGAATAAAAAGGTATTGCTGCCAAGGGCAAAACTAGCCAGAACCATTCTGCCTGAAGAATTGACAAAAATGGGGGCTCAGGTTAATGAAGTCGCTGCTTATGAAACCCGGCTCAATGCGGATGGAAAAGAAGAGCTGATTTCTCTTTTGGGAAAGAATGAAATTGATGCAATAACCTTCACAAGTTCTTCCACGGTATCCAATTTTATATCACTGCTTGAATCTAAAGATGCCAAAGAACTTTTAAAAGGAATTATAACAGCCAGTATCGGGCCTATCACCTCAGACACGGCAAGATCCTTTGATATTGAACCGGACATTGAAGCCAAAGAGTATACCATTCAAGGTCTTGTGGATTCTTTGTTAACTTACTATGAAAGCAAAAAATAAAAATGATTGCCGGAAACCGCACCATTAATTATCTTCGCATCTCAGTTACTGACAGGTGTAACTTCAGGTGTCGATATTGTATTCCCTCTTCCCCATTCTCAGTGATTGAACATAAAAAAATTGCCCGGTACGAGGAGCTTTTGCGGATCACAAAACTTGCCTGTGAACTTGGCATAACAAAAGTCAGGATTACCGGAGGAGAACCCTTTGTAAGAAAGGACATCTTTTCATTCCTGGAAAAACTGTGTGCCATTGAAAGCCTCAAAGATATTTCCATTACCACCAATGGATCATTGCTGACCCGGAAAAAAATCGAAAAGCTGGCCTTTCTTGGTATAAAACGGCTCAATTTCAGCCTGGATACCCTGGACCCTGTTAAGTTTGCCCAGATCACAGGCAGGGATAGGTTTAAACAGGTTTGGGAATCCATTTTTACTTCCCATGAACTGGGGATATCACCTGTAAAAATCAATGCCGTTACTTTACGGGGAATTAATGATGACGAGATCGAAGATATTACAGCCTTGACATTAAAATTCCCGTTTCACATCCGGTTCATTGAATACATGCCCATGGGAGATTCTGCAGTCGAAAAACAACAGCAGATATTAACCAGCGAAATTAAGAAAAAAATTGAATCCAGATTTGGAGAACTTGTGCCTGTCAAACGAACTGCCAATGATGGCCCTGCAAAAAAATTTCAAATTTCAGGTGCTAAGGGAATTGTGGGCTTTATCACCCCGATCAGCTCTCATTTCTGTAGTGAGTGCAATAGGTTAAGACTGACATCAAGGGGGACATTACGCCCCTGCCTCTTAAATAACTATGAAAAAGATATTTTAAATCCGCTTCGTAATGGTGCGTCTGATGACGAGTTAAAAAAAATTATCCTTTCTGCACTGACAAAAAAACCAGCCTTTCACGGGTTAACTGATCAGTCCTCCAAAAACATACCCATCAGTCATATGACATCTATTGGCGGATAATTATTGATTTTTTGCCCGAAGCAGTCTGGAAGCCTCCTTATTCGACCCCAATAAGACAGACAGCCATTTTGTGGATTCGCTCCCGCCCAGAGCAATTTTGACGCCCATGGTCAAGGGAACGGAAAGCAGCATGCCCACCGGCCCCAGCACCCATCCCCAAAAAGCCAGAGATAAAAATACCACCAAGGCGGAAAGCCCGGTCCCCTGCCCCATGACCTTGGGTTCAATCACACTTCCCACCAGTATGTTTACAATTAAAAAACCCAAAGAAGCGATGCCAGCAGCCAATGGCCCCAACTGGATGAGGGTAAGGAGAACAGCCGGGACAGCAGCAATGATAGAACCGATATTGGGAATATAATTTAATAAAAATGCAAACACACCCCACATGACGGGAAAATCGACTCCCTGAACAGCCAGCCAGATGAAAATCACAATTCCTGTAGCAAGACTGGTGAGGCTTTTTATTCCCAAATACTTGTTCACGCCGGCTGTAATTTCAGCGTATTTTTTAAGATCTGTATTTTTATCATTTAAAATAGCCCGTAATTTATTGGGAAATCCGGCAGCCTCTGAAAGAATAAAAATAAAAGTTAAAAAAATAAAAAACGTATTGGTCAGAACACCTCCCATCCCATTCAGTGTGTTTGCAACAAGTTTAAGAATATGGCTTGGATTAAATATTTCGGTCAGTTTTTCTATTTCAAGTTCAACACCATACCTTGACAAAAATTGCAAACTTTCAAAGATCAAAGTTTTTAACCGCTCCTGGTAAAAAGGAATATTGCGTGAAAAATCTGCTATTGATGAAGAGACAAGTGTCACTAAAAGCATTTGTATGGCTATCACACCCAGCATCAGGATAAGGATGCCAACAAGGCTTGGAATACCTTTTTTTTGCATCCAGAACAATGGGGGCACACAAATTATGGATAAAAATACAGCCAATAAAAGGGGGACAACAAGCACTGCAGCAGTTTTCATTCCGGCAACAACAATAACAAATGCGGCAAACTTAATTAGGGGGTCATTGCGATAAGGCATTACTTCCATAATGATTATACCTTTTATTATCTTTGATTTTAACCACTTGTATTCAAACTCAATTACAAAGTCAAGAAAATGAAAATATATTTATATGTTTAAACAACACTGTTTAAATGATATGGTTTTATCTCAAGATTGAGGGACTCTTTATAGGTTATGATTTTTAAATATTCGGGGGCAAAATTATGCCAAAATATGTCGGTTCGATAGATCTTGGGACAACCAGTATCAGATTCATTCTCTTCGATAAAAAAGGGAATATTGCTGGTTCAGCGCAGAAGGAGCACCAACAGATTTTTCCAAAACCAGGTTGGGTTGAACATGACCCTGTTGAAATCTGGAAAAACACATGTTCTGTCATTGAAGAAGTGATAGAAAAAACAGCAATTTCTGCAAAATCGATTGATTCGATTGGAATAACCAATCAAAGAGAAACCAGCGTCGTCTGGAATCAGAAAACAGGAAAACCATATTATAATGCGATTGTCTGGCAATGTACAAGAACAGATGATATCTGTAAAAACCTTGCCGCAGAGACCGGGAAGGCGTTTTTCACTGGAAAAACAGGTCTGCCCGTGGCAACCTATTTTTCGGGGCCGAAAGTAAAATGGGTCCTTGACAATATCCCTGATGCAAAAAAAGATATCTTTTCAGGCGATGTTCTGTTTGGAACAATTGAAACCTGGGTTATCTGGTGGCTGACCGGAGGGCCGAAAAAAGGGTCACATATTACAGATGTTTCCAATGCCAGCCGGACCATGATGATGAATATCAACTCCCTTGAATGGGATAAAGAACTTCTGGATGTGCTTGGTATCCCCATATCCATACTACCGGATATAAAGCCTTCCATAGACAGTAATACTTGGGGAAGAACAAAGAGGAACGGCCCTTTCAAAGGTGAAATATCTGTTTGCGGTGCACTTGGTGATCAACAGGCAGCACTTTTCGGTCAAACCTGTTTTTCCAAAGGAGAGGCTAAAAACACCTATGGTACGGGTTGCTTCTTGTTGATGAATACGGGGAATACTCCCATTATCTCACAGCACGGTCTTTTGACCACTGTCGGATATCAGATCAACAATGAAAAAGTCGTGTACTGCCTGGAAGGCTCCATTGCTATTGCCGGAGCTCTGGTACAGTGGATGCGGGACAATCTGGGTATTATTAAATCTGCTTCACAAATCGAAGATTTGGCAAAAACAGTGGAGGATAATGGCGATATTTATTTTGTGCCTGCATTTTCCGGGCTGTTTGCCCCATACTGGCGATCAGATGCAAGAGGCATTATTACCGGGATAACGAGATTTGCAAATAAAGGCCATCTGGCAAGAGCAGTTCTTGAGGCAAACGCCTATCAAACCCGTGATATCACCACTGCGATGAAAAAAGACTCCGGGGTAGAGCTTACGCTGCTCAAAGTTGACGGTGGAATGGTATTGAATGAATTGTTGATGCAGTTTCAGTCCGATATTCTAAATGTACCGATTATACGGCCATCGGTAATCGAAACAACTGCATTGGGTGCTGCATATGCTGCAGGACTTGCCACTGGATTCTGGAATAGTACCCAGGATTTGAAGGCAAACTGGTCAGAGGGTAAAAGATGGCTTCCCTCCATGTCTGAAAAAAATCGCAACGATCTGTATTCCAGATGGGAAAAAGCCGTTGAAAGGTCTTTTGGCTGGGTGTGATTTTTATGTTTGTAATCATGAATTATTAGGATAAATATATCAGATGGTTGATTAAAAAATCACATTATAACACGCTGTGATTTAATAATGACTCCATAATCATATTGCACTTCCTTTAAAAAAGATGTCCCCCATTCTATACCCTATTCCAGCGGAAGGGTTTTAGTGATGTGGTTAAGGCCAGTGCAACCATACATAGGGCTGCCAGAATCAAAAAAACAATTTTGTAGCTATGGGTTACATCGAATATGTATCCGGCCACGAACGGACCAATAGCCCCGCCAATGGTGCTGCAAAAAATGACAATCCCGAAAAGAAGACCGTGAGTTTTTGTCCCGAAAAGCCTTGCGATCAACGGTGAAACCAAAGAAAAAAAACCTCCATGGGCAAACCCATATAAAGTTGCGAATAAATAAAACATCCATAATGTTTTAACTGCCTGCAGCCAACATAGTGCTGTTAATAAAAACAAAAGGCAGATAAACAACGCCGATTTCTCACCGATTCTGTCCCCGGCCCCACCCATCAGAAATCTGCCCGAAATACTCACCCCGCCAATAGTCGCTAAAAGTCCCGCTGCAACTGCCACCGGAATGCCAAGATCAATGGCATGTTGAACAATATGTATCAGGATGGTGTAAACACAGATGAGGATGATGAAATAGATTGCACAAACCGTCCATAATTGTTTGGTATGAAGCGCTTCCTGAAAAGTCAGCCCCTCTTCAGTCTTATTTAAATTCTCCGTTGTATGACTGTTTCTATTGTCAATAAATTGTGCTTTTTGAATCGGATCTCGCACCAGAAACTGAGCAATAAATATTACAGAGACCATGATAATAACTGCTAACACTGCAAATGAGGTGCGCCACCCATAACCTTTTAAAAGCCATGTAATGAAAAAAGGCATGATGAACATTCCAACTCCGGTACCGACTTTGATGATGCCGCTCATCATTCCTCGTTTCTTTTTAAACCATCTTGCCACAGTTGACAAAGGTATAACATCTATACCACCGAGTCCGATACCAGCAATCAGTCCATAGAATAGATACAGCTGCCAGACAGAATTAACTTTTGTCATCAACAAAAAGCCCAACCCAAGGAAGAAACCGCAGGCACTCATAATGAGTCTGGGTCCGAACCTGTCGTTTAGATTTCCCAAGAGAATACTGGCTAAACCATGCACCAGGAAACATAAAGAGGCTGCACCTGAGATAGTCGCTCTCGACCAGCCGAATTCACTTATTAAAGGAACAAAAAATATACCAAAACTGTTACTGGTACCCCAGACAATGGCCTGGATAAAAAAGGAGGCTACGATGATCGTGTAGCCATAAAAAAGGGATGGTTTCTTAATTTTTGTCAACGCTGTCTCGTTTTCATTCAAGATCTCCTAAACAATGCGAAGCTAATATGTCACAAAGAAGGACTTTTTTTCAAGTAAAAAACAAAAAATAATTCCATGATGTCAGAGTTTGGTGGTTTATTTAAAATTTAAAAAAATATACCTGCAATTACCTTGATCAAAATCACGATTAATATTGACTTTCAATGCCATGCAACTTAAAAAAAGGAAATGGTAAAAATAATAGATGTGCAAAAAAACATATGACAATTCCACATTCAGTTTTGGAACGACTCAAAAATAACGAAATCACTGCCAGAAAATTTCATGAAATTGAAATCAGTATTTTGACCATTTTAAATTTCCGGGATTTTATTAAAAAATTGTTGTTCGAAATCAGTTCAAAATTTTCTGTTCCTTATACATGGCTCTCCATTATTGAAGAAAGCTGTATCTCCAAATATATTCAAAATTCAAAATTCTTAAGGGCATCAACAGCATTAATACCCGAAAAAATTTTTTCAGATATAACCCGAAACCGGCTGAAACCATTACTGGCCAACAAAAATCTAAACGAATTCCGTGCATTGATCCCTGAAGCATCGGAATATAAAATCGGTTCCATTGCCATTGCACCCATCACTCTGGATGGCGAAATTGTAGGAAGCATTAATCAGGCTGATAAAAATATTCACAGGTTTGAACCGGGTATTGACACATCTTTATTGGAACAACTGGCACTTAAAGTATCTTTATGTCTTTCCAATGTGACAGCACATGAACAATTAAAGTTTCTTGCATTCCATGATCCATTGACGGGTCTTTTAAACCGGGGGGTAATGGAAAGAGCTCTTGAAAGAGAATTTAAACGGTCCAAACGGTATCACATTGATCTGACAGTTCTCTTCCTGGATCTGGATGATCTTAAATCCATCAACGATACCTTTGGCCATGATAACGGGGATATGGCATTATGTCATACTGCAAATTGCCTGAAACTCCACAGGCGGGATTCTGATATTGTGGCTCGATTTGCGGGCGATGAATTTGTGGTCATTCTGCCTTCCACAAATAAAAGTCAAGCGAAAAACTATATCAACCGAGTAAAACAAAAACTTGCAAGCGACCCTTTGTCTGCCAACAACACCACTTTTTATGTCAAATTAAGCCATGGCCTTTCTTCTGTGTTTGAAAAAGGAATGGATTCATCGGCAATTCTTTTAAAAACAGCGGATAAAAGACTTTATCAAGCCAAACAGAACAAGTAATTTTCACTCAGGCTTTCTTTCTATCATGTCATGGTTGAAACTTGGAAAAATCTGAAAAATAAACGCAAAAATCCCTGGCAACTTTTATCTGCCAGGGATTTTAATATTTTTTTAACTCTTGAGCTGAAATTATTAATCGAAAATCAATTCAATCTGTACCATTGGGGCAACATCCCCTTTTCTGGGGCCTAATTTGATGATCCTAGTATAACCACCCTGTCTTGACCTAAACTTCTCTGAAACTTCATTAAAAAGGGTATGAACAACATCTTTTTCCCGAATTACTGAGAGAGCCTGTCGTCTTGCATGCAAATTCCCTCTTTTGGCAAGCGTTACCATTTTATCTGCAATCTGTCTTAAGCCTTTTGCTTTTGCTTCGGTAGTTTTAATTTTATCATGTTTGAACAGAGAAGTTACCATGTTTCTGAACATAGCCTTTCTATGGCTTGAGGTCCTGTTCAATTTTAATACTGATTTTCTATGTTTCATGGACGTATTCTCCTTCCTGATCGTTCTCATCTTCTGGTGGTTCAAAACCTTCAAGATCCATACCAAGTGAAAGATCCATGGAAGCAAGGACTTCCTTTATTTCATTTAAGGATTTTCTACCAAAATTTTTAGTTTTCAGCATTTCACTGTCTGTTTTTTGTACCAATTGATAAATGGTATGGATTCTGGCATTTTTCAAACAATTGGAACTTCTGACGGATAGTTCAAGCTCATCCACAGGTCTGTAAACATTCTCGTTAAGACCAAGATCTGAATCATTTGAATTTTCATCAACATGATCGGGTTCCATAGCTTCATCAAAATTGATAAATGGATTCATTTGCTCTTTGAGAATTTTTGCAGCATATGCAATCGAATTATCCGGGGTTACGGAACCATCCGTCCATACTTCAAGGGTAAGCTTGTCATAGTCAGTTTTATGTCCGACTCTAGTTGTTCCTACCACATATTTCACGCGCTTAATGGGAGAAAACACACTGTCAACAGGGATGGTTCCAACGGGAGAATCCTCATCCTTGTTAACAGAAGAAAGAGCATAGCCTTTTCCGGTTTTTGCAAGCAGGGTCATGTTTAATACACCCTTTTTGGAAAGGGTGGCAATATGCTGCTCAGGGTTAAGGATCTCAACCTTACCGTCCGGGCTTACAATGTCTGCACCCGTGACTTCGCATTCACCCTTGGCACTCAATGTTAATATTTTGTCTTCCGTGTCTTCAACCCTGAGCTTCAGCTCTTTCAGGTTTAAAATGATTTCGGAAACATCTTCTCTAATATCTGATATCACACTATATTCATGAAGAGCGTCATCAAATTTAACCGATACAATGGCTGGGCCATATATGGATGAAAGAATAATACGTCGCAGAGAGTTCCCGATAGTGATACCATATCCTCTTTCAAGGGGCTCACATACGAATTTACCATATGTTGAAGTTGTTGTAACATCAAGCTTTTCCGGCCTGATCATCTCTCGCCAGTTCACATATGCAAGTTTTTCAGATGACATTTATATCTCCTGAATAAATATTTGGATAAACCATATACTGGATTACCTATTTTGAATAAAGCTCTACAATTAATTGTTCCTGGATAGGAAGAGTGATATCTTCACGTGCAGGAACGCCAAGAACTTCGCCTTTAAAATCTTCTTTTTTTATTTCAAGCCATTGTGGAATACCGCGTCTTACAATGGCATCCAAAGAATCTGAAATCGTCTGAATTTTTTTACTTTTCTCGCGAAGTTCGATCACATCACCCTTTTTAACCTGGTAAGACGGAATATTTACCTTTTTACCATTTACTATAAAATGATTGTGCCTTACAAAGTGTCTGCCCTGATTTCTGGAATTCACAAATCCCATTCTAAAAACAGTATTATCAAGGCGTGTTTCTAAAAGGCTTAAAAGGTTTGTGCCGGTGATTCCTTTTTGTCTATCCGCCTTTTTGAACGAAAGCCTGAACTGTTTTTCTGATATCCCGTAAAGCCTTCTGACTTTCTGTTTTTCTCTGAGCTGAATTCCGTAATCTGATAATTTGCTCCTTCTCTGTCCATGCTGTCCAGGGGGATATCCTCTTCTATCAAAACTGCACTTATCTGAAAAGCATCTATCGCCTTTCAAAAAAAGCTTTATATTTTCGCGTCTGCATTGTCGGCAAACAGAACCTCTATAACGTGACAATGTTTTTCTCCTTTATCAAACCGGTAAACTTATACTCTTCTTCTTTTTGGCGGACGGCATCCATTATGGGGAACCGGGGTAACATCTTTGATCATGGATATAGTGAATCCGAGCGCATGCAATGCCCTTAAAGCGGATTCTCGACCAGGCCCGGGTCCTTTAACATATACACCAATATTTTTCATGCCGTGTTCCATAGCTTTTGCACCGGCATCTTCTGCAACCAGTTTAGCAGCAAAAGGCGTACTTTTTCTGGAACCTTTAAATCCCTGTACACCTGAACTGGACCATGAAATGGTATTTCCATTTTCATCGGCAATTGTGACGATTGTATTATTAAACGTAGATTGAATATGCACAATGCCTGTAGAAATATTCTTTCTTACCCGTTTTTTTGATACATTTTTTTTAGACTTTTTTGCCATAATTAATATACCTTTTGTATTATCCTAGTTTTTCTTTTTAACCGCAGTCCTTTTGGGACCTTTTCTTGTTCTAGCGTTTGTACTGGTTCTTTGACCATGACAGGGAAGGCCTTTACGATGACGTAATCCTCTGTAACAACCCAGATCCATGAATCTTTTAATATTCATTGAAACTTCACTTCTGAGTTCACCTTCAACCTTATACTCCGCATCAATGACTTTTCTGATGTCGTTAACCTGTTCTTCGGTCAGGTTATTTGCTTTTGTAGTAGGATCAATGCCTGTTTTTTCAAGTATTAGCTTTGATCTGCTTGCCCCTATTCCGTAGATATAGGTTAAAGCTATCCATGCATGCTTATCTCTTGGTAAATCTACTCCTGCGATACGTGCCAAATTTCTTTCCCCCTATCCCTGCCTCTGTTTATGGCGTTTATTAATACAAATAACTCTTATGACACCACGTCTTTTTATTATTTTACAATTTCTACAGATTTTTTTTACCGATGCTCTAACTTTCATCCATTAACTCCTAACCTCAAATATTTATATCCTATAAAATCAAATATTTATTTATATCTATATGTAATTCTGCCTCGGCTTAAATCATAAGGTGAAATTTCTACCGTCACCCTGTCCCCTGGTAAGATCTTAATAAAATGCATTCTCATTTTGCCTGAAATATGAGCCAACAATACATGCTTGTTTTCAAGCTCAACTTTAAACATGGCATTGGGTAGTGTTTCAAGTACTTTCCCGTCAACTTTAATGGGTTCTTCTTTTGCCATAGTTTTATTAATCTCCTTTAGTTTGCGCCGTTTAAATCAGGATCTGCCTTTTACTCTTTTGGAACCGGATCTTCCCAAAAAGCCTTCATAATTGCCTGAAATCAGGTGAGACTCAATCTGGGAAATGGTATCAATGGACACCCCCACAACAATCAAAAGAGCAGTGCCGCCAAAATAAAACGGAACATTAAACTTACTCATCAAAAAGGTTGGCAGGACACAAACAGCGGACACGTATAGGGCTCCGCCAACGGTAATTCTTGTCAACACTTTATCAATGTATTCAGACGTTCTTTTACCCGGTCTGATTCCAGGAATATATCCGCCGTTCTTTTTCATATTTTCAGCAACATCTTCAGGGTTAAATTGTATCGCTGTGTAGAAAAAACAAAAGAAAATGATAAATCCTACATAAAGAAGATAGTACCAGATCGTTCCCGGGCTGAACATGGCTGCCACGGTTTTCATCATCGGCATATTGATAAATTGTGCCAAAGTAGTCGGGAACATAATGATAGAGGATGCAAAAATAGGCGGTATAACGCCGGCTGTATTTATTTTCAACGGAAGATGCGAGGTTTGCCCCCCATACATTTTTCGACCCACAACACGTTTGGCATAATGCACCGGTATCCGTCGCTGTGCCTGCTCCATATAAATAATAGCCGCAATAACAGCAACCATGAGAACAGTGAGGATAATAATTATAAAAATCCCCATTTCTCCAGTTGTCATAAGCTGTAAGGTATTCCCCATAGCCGATGGCATACTTGCAACAATACCTGCAAAAATAATCAGGGAAATACCGTTTCCGATGCCTCTTTCGGTAATCTGCTCTCCCAGCCACATGATAAATGAAGTACCGGCTGTAAGCGTAATAATGGTGACAAGTCTGAAACCCCAGCCGGGGTAAGGAACAATCGGAACTCCGGCAGGAGATGTCATGGATTCAAGCCCGACACTGATACCCAATCCCTGGATAATACTCAAAATAACCGTCCCATATCTGGTATACTGAGTCTTCTTTTTACGACCTGCATCACCCTCTTTTTTAAGCTGTTCAAGGTGCGGTACAACTACCGTCATCAGCTCTAAAATAATCGAGGCGCTGATATAAGGCATAATTCCTAATGCGAATATGGAAAATCTTTCCAAGGCGCCACCTGAGAACATATTAAACATGGAAAACAACGTCCCTTCAGCTGCGGCAAAAAAAGAAGAAAGCGCGGCACCGTCAACCCCGGGTGTGGGGACATGAATCCCGACACGGTAAACAAACAGCAATGCGAGTGTAATGAAAATTTTTCTTTTAAGCTCAGGAAGTTTAAATAAATTCTGGTAGCTGTTCTGGATCATTTATTGGTTCCTTACATCACTTCTCATAATAGTTATTCTATACTTCCACCGGCAGATTCGACTTTTTCTTTGGCAGTCTTGGAAACAAGAATATTTTTTAAGGAAAATTTCTTATTTATTTCACCCAGACCAAGAATTTTAACACCGTCAACACGGCCTTTTACCATGCCAGCTTCTCTTAAGGCATCAATATCAATCGTTGCACCATCTTCAAATCTGTCCAGATCTTTTACATTTAAAACCGCGTTATTGGTTTTAAATATATTGAAGAAACCTCTTTTGGGAAGCCTCCTGTAAATCGGCATCTGGCCGCCTTCAAATCCAGGCCTTACACTACCGCCTGATCTTGCTTTCAGCCCTTTGTGACCTCTGGTGGAAGTTTTACCCATCCCAGACCCCGGACCTCTGCCAACTTTTTTTCTTTTTTTTCTGGAACCTGGTGCAGGTGCTAAATCATGAAGCTGCATATTACACCTCCTCCACTTTAACGAGATGAGACACTTTTTTAACCTGTCCCAGAATAACCGGGTCAGCATTATGCTCAACAGTATGATTCATTTTTCTCAACCCTAAAGAGCGAATAATTCGACCATGTTTGGCAGGTCTTCCTATCGTGCTTTTAACTTGCGTGATTCTAATTCTATCAACCATTTTGTAACCTCTTATATATCTTCAGGTCTAAGACCACGACGTTTTGCCACTTCTTCTTTTAAACAAAGTGATTGAAGGCCTGCCATCGTTGCCCGGACAATATTCTGGGTGTTATGTGTTCCAATACATTTTGTCAGGATATCAGTTACTCCGGCTGCCTCAAGGACCGCACGAATCCCGCCACCGGCAATCAGACCGGTACCAGGGGAAGCCGGTTTAAGCAATACCCGGCCAGCGCCTGCTTTACCGACAACTTGAAAAGGAACCGTCCCATTAAGCAAAGAAATTTTAACCATATTTCTTTTTGCCTTTTCCATGCCTTTTTTAATTGCTTCGGGTACTTCCTTTGCTTTTCCAAGACCGTAACCAACGCTGCCTTCACCGTCGCCAACAACGACAAGTGCACTAAAGCTGAAGTTTCTACCGCCTTTTACAACTTTTGCAACACGATTGATTCTGACGACCTTATCAATTAATCCATTATCTTCCATCTGCTGTCTTGCCAAGGGTTTTTCCTCCAAAATTTAAAAATTCAATCCGGCTTCACGGGCTCCGTCTGAAAGCGCTTTAATGCGCCCATGATATAAAAATCCGTTCCTGTCCAGGACTACTTTTTTAATTCCTTTATCAAGAGCTCTCTTGCCGACGAGGTTTCCAACTGCCTTTGCAATTTCTGCCTTTTTGCCCTCTGCCTTGTTTTCCCTGAACTCCTTATCAAGAGTAGAGGCCGATACAAGTGTGCTGCTGCAGGTATCATCAATGATTTGAGCGTAGATATGCTTTGAACTTCTGAATACACTTAATCTTGGGCGATCCTGGTTACCAAAAATATTTTTTCTGATTCTTTTCTTTCTTTTAAGCCTTGATTTAAGCCTTGGTGATGTATTTCCCATAATCTTTATATTCCCGCCTTTTACGTGTGACCTTCAGGTTATTCCTTACCTGCAGTCTTGCCAGCTTTTCTCATAATTCTTTCATCAGCATACATTATGCCTTTGCCTTTATAAGGTTCAGGTGGTCTAATATCTCGTATGTTTGCCGCAGTCTGGCCAAGAGTTTCTTTATCAATCCCTGATAAAGAAATCTGTGTATTCTTTTCAACATTGGCAGAAATCCCTTCGGGAAGTGTAAATTCAACCGGGTTGGAATATCCGACATTGAGTATAAGACTCTTATTTTTTACTTCTGCACGATAACCAATACCGGAAAGCAGAAGTTTTTTCTCATATCCAACAGTAACACCGGTCACCATATTGGAAATCAGGGATCTGAATAATCCTTGCAAAGCAACTTTTTTCTTGTTACTGGTATCTGTTTTAACGATTACAATATCGTCATTTATACTTATTTCGATAGCCGGATGCAGTTGACGTTCGAGATTACCTTTAGGTCCTTTGACTGAAATCATATCCCCCTTTAGGGTGAATTGGACCTTATCTGGAAGCTGAACCGGCTGTTTTCCTATTCTAGACATATATTACTCCTGACCTACCATACGTTACAAAGAATTTCACCACCGACGTTCGCTTCAATAGCCTGTTTATCTGTCATCAATCCTTTGGATGTTGAGACTATAGATATACCCAGGCCATTTAAAACCGGCTTAATCCGTTTTGATTTATTGTAAACCCTGCAAGACGGTTTACTCACTCTTTCAATACCAAAAATTGTGGGCTGCCCTTCGGATACATATTTTAAATAGACACGGATCATCCCTTGTGTCTCATTCTCGAGGAATTTAAAATCCTTGATGTAACCTTGTTCTTTAAGCACCCGCACCATTGCCAACTTAATTTTTGATCCGGGGATATCCACTTTAACAAACTCTGCCTTACCACCATTTCTAATGATTGTCAGCATGTCTGCAATTGGATCACTAATTGCCATTTGAAATCTCCTTAAAATCCGCTGATATAATTTTTTTTAAAATTTGTCAATTACCAACTTGATTTGGTAACGCCTGGAAGCTTGCCTTCTGATGCAAGTTTCCTAAAACAAATTCTGCAAATACCAGCTTTTCTAATAAATGCTCTTGGTCTACCGCATAAAGGGCATCGGTTATATGCACGCACTGAAAACTTAGGTTTTCTTTGCGCCTTTGCGATTAAAGCTTTTTTAGCCAAGCCTTCCTCCTTAAGATCCTTAATTTTTGAAAGGCATTCCCAACATTTTCAAGAATACTTTGCCTTCCTTATCAGTTTTAGCTGTTGTCACAATAGTAATATTAAGACCTTTGATACTGTCGGTCTTATCATAATCTATTTCAGGGAATATAATATGCTCTGTGATACCCAGGGTGTAATTACCCCTGCCGTCAAAAGCCTTTCCGGATATTCCTCTGAAGTCCCTGACACGTGGTAAAGCGATATTCACAAGTCTGTCGAAAAAATCATACATTTTTTCACTGCGCAGGGTAACCTTGCACCCGATGGGCAGGTCAGCGCGAAGTTTAAAATTTGCAATCGGTTTTTTAGCTCTTGTAATTACTGCTTTTTGACCGGCGATCAACGCCAGTTCTGATGCTGCCGGATCAACGATCTTGGGATTTCTGACCGCCTCTCCAAGTCCCATGTTTAACACAATTTTCTCTAGCTTAGGCACCTGTAATTCATTTATATAATTAAAGGTTTCCTTAAGCTGAGGAACCACATCGTTATTGTATTTTTCCTTAAGGGTTGACATGTATTCTCTCCGCCTTTGGTCTTAAGAATCTATCTGCTGATCGCATTTTTTGCAGATTCTTACCCGTTTTCCATCTTCCAATTGTTTCATTCCAATTCTCGTCGGTTTTACGCATGAGTTACACATAACCATAAGATTAGAAATTTGAATCGGCATGGTTTTTTCCACGATACCACCTTGTGGATTTGCCTGTGTTGGTTTCTGATGAACCTTAACAACATTAATATTTTCAACAATGACACGGTTGGTCTTTTTAACGACTTTCAGCACTTTACCGATTTTACCTTTGTCTTTGCCGGTCAGTACTTTAACCTTATCATCTTTTTTCATTCTGATTTTCATTGTTTCCATAAGAATTTTTCTCCAATAACCTGATAATTAAAGAACATCAGGAGCCAGAGAGACGATTTTCATAAATCTTTTTGCCCTTAACTCTCTTGCCACCGGACCAAAGATACGTGTTCCAACCGGTTCATTTGATTTTGTTAAAATAACAGCTGAGTTATCATCAAATCTGATCATTGAGCCATCAAGTCTGGATATTTCCTTTTTGGTTCTGACAATCACCGCCTGAACAATGTCACCCTTCCTTACTTTTGCGTTGGGTATTGCTTCCTTAACAGAGCAAGTGATGATATCACCTATGCTGGCATATCGTCTTTTGGATCCGCCAAGTACCTTGATGCAGTACAATTCCTTTGCACCGGAGTTGTCTGCGACATTTAATCTTGTTTCACTCTGAATCATTTCTCAACTCCTTTAATCAAACAGCTTTTTTAACGATTTCACTGACTCTGAAACGTTTAAGCTTGCTCAAAGGTCTTGTCTCGATGATTTTAACAGTATCACCGATCCTGCATTCATTTTTCCCATCATGAGCATGGTATTTTTTATACCGTTTCATGAATTTTTTATAAATCTTGTGCTGAACAAATCTTTCGATCTGAACGACTACCGATTTATCCATTTTATCTGACACGATAAGACCTATCAACTCTCTTTTATTTTTTTGAATATTTTCCATAGTAGTATCTTCGTAAATTAGCTTATGTTTACGTTCATTTCCTTAGATATTGTGTAAAGCTTTGCAATATCTTTTTTGACATTTGAAAGTGTCGATGTATCCTCAAGCTGTCCAACATCGTTTTGAAAGCGGAGATTAAAAAGCTCTTTTTTTAATTCTACAAGCTTTTCTTTCATCTGGTCTGCTCCCATCTCTCTAATTTCACCTACTTTTATTTTACTGGCTTTCATATGTACTTAGCTCCTTTCCACAAAACGGGTTTTCACGGAAAGTTTTCTGGCAGCTAGTCTCATAGCCTCTTTGGCAACCTCTTTGGGGACACCTTCCATCTCATAAAGAATCTTGCCCGGTTTCACCCTGGCAACCCAAGCATCTGTAGCACCCTTACCCTTACCCATTCTGACTTCTGCCGGTTTTTTCGTAACAGGTTTGTCTGGAAAAAATCTAATCCAGCTTTTACCTGATCTTTTTGCATGGCGGGTTAAAGCAACCCTTGCTGCCTCAATCTGTCTCGCACTTACATATCCGCATTCAGTTGCCTGAAGGCCGAAGTCACCAAAGCTTAATTTATTACCTCTGTCTGGTGATCCCTTTGTTCTGCCACGAAACTGTTTCCGGAATTTTACATTTTTTGGACTAAGCATTTCTTAATTTCTCCTAATCGCCTCTATTTAGCCAACGCTTGTTCACCAGGATTTAATACTTCACCCTTAAAAATAAAAGTTTTAATTCCAATGGTTCCGTATGTAGTTCTTGCTTCAGTAAAGCCGTAATCAACATCAGCCCTTAAGGTATGAAGAGGGATGCGACCTTCTTTGTACCACTCCGTTCTTGCCATTTCAGCGCCCCCCAGTCGACCGGAACAAATAATTTTAATTCCTTTTGCTCCAAACCGCATGGCAGACGACACACTGCGTTTCATCGCTCTTCTGAAGGCAATTCTTCTTTCCAGTTGAAGCGCAATATTCTCTGCAACCAACTGAGCATCAATTTCAGGACGTCTGACTTCTTTGATATCGATCAGCACCGCAGGATCAAGCATTTTCTCAAGTTCCTGTTTAAGCAATGCAATCTCTGATCCTTTTTTCCCGATAATAATACCAGGTCTTGCTGCAAACACTCTAAGTCGAATCTGTTTAGAAAACCGTTCTATTTCTATTTTTGAAATACCAGCGTGAAAGAGTTTCTTTTTCAAAAATTTTCTAACTTTGAAATCTTCTTCAACAAAAGAGGCATATTCTTTGCCCGCATACCATCTGGAATCCCAAGTCCTGATGATACCTAATCTAAATCCGGTTGGATGTACTTTCTGACCCAAGCTTATATCCTCCTATTTGTCAGTTTCTTCAACAATTATAGTTAAATGACTGCTTCTCTTCAAAATCCTGCTTGCTCTTCCCCTGGCTCTTGGTCTGAACCGTTTCATGGTAGGACCATGATCAACAATTATATTTTTGACAATCAGTTTATCCACATCAAGCTCATTGTTATGCTCAGCATTGGCGATAGCTGACTGCAAGGTTTTATAAATGATTCCTGCGGCTTTGAGCGGCATAAACTTTAAAAGCGTCAGGGCCTGTCCGGCGTTTTTGCCTTTTACTTCATTAATGGGCAACCGAAGCTTAAATGGTGAAATCCTTGTATATCTTGTAGTTGCTTTAACTTCCATATCAATATCCTTTAATCAGACAAGAGATTACCTCTTGGATCTTTTATCTCCCGCATGGCCCCAAAACGTTCTAGTAGGTGAAAACTCACCAAGCTTATGACCAACCATATTTTCTGAAACAAAGACGGGTATAAATTTTTTACCGTTATGTACAGCAAATGTGATACCGACCATTTCAGGGAATATAGTGGATCTGCGTGACCAGGTTTTGATAACTTTGTTGCTTTTGGATTTAGTTGCTCCCAAAACTTTCTTTAAAAGTTGCGGTGCGATGTATGGTCCTTTTTTTAATGATCTTGGCATAATTCAACCTATTTATTTTCTCTTGGTATTTATTTTCTCTTAGCTCTTCTTTTAACAATATACTGATCGGTTCTGCTGCTCTTTCTGGTTCTCTTGCCTTTTGTCGGCACACCCCAGGGTGTACACGGCTGCCTGCCGCCTGAAGATCTTCCTTCACCACCACCCATAGGATGATCAACAGGGTTCATGGCAACACCACGGACAGACGGACGTCTTCCCATCCATCGAGACCGACCTGCTTTACCGATCTTTACATCACCATGTTTTTCATTACCCACTCTGCCGACAGTCGCTTTGCATTTCAGGTGAATCATTCTAACCTCACCTGAAGGCAGAAGAACCTGAGCATAACTGCCTTCTTTTGCCATAAGCCGTGCATAACCACCGGCGCTTCTGGCAATCTGGCCACCCTTGTTCTGCTTCAATTCAATATTATGAATCCTTGTACCCGTTGGAATATTTTCAAGGGGCATGCAGTTACCCGGTTTAATATCAGCTTCCGGCCCCGTTTCCAGAATATCACCGACTTTTATATCCAACGGTGCCAGAATATATCTTTTTTCACCATCAGCATAAACCAGAAGAGCAATCCTGGCACTCCTGTTGGGATCGTACTCAATGGCAGATACCTTTGCCGGGATACCTTCTTTATCTCTTCTAAAATCAATAATACGGTATTTCTTTTTTGCTCCGCCACCTCTATGTCTTACAGTAATTCTTCCATAGGAGTTACGACCGGCACGTTTATTTAACTTTTTTGTCAGTCGTCTCTCAGGCTTGGTTTTGGTAATTTCTTCAAAAGAAAGGTATTCCTGAGTCCGTCTTCCGGGAGATGTCGGTTTTGTCTTAATTATTGTTGACATATATAACCTCTTTATTAAACACCTTCAAAAAAATCAATTCTTTGTCCTGGCATCAATGTAATTATCGCTTTTTTCCAGTTTTTTCTTTTGCCGATAATTCTGCCGCGCTGTTTTACTTTTCCTTTTACCTGTACAGTTCGGACCTGCTTTACCTTGGTATTGAAATTTTTCTCAACAGCATTCTTGATTTCAACCCGGTTGGCTCTTTTGTCGACTTTAAGCGTCACCTGATTGTGCAATTCTTTTTGAAGGGTTGTTTTTTCAGTAACCACAGGGCCTCTGATAATATCATATTGTTCCATCTTAGCTTAACCTCCCCTTAATATTATTAATGGTAGATTCTACTAGAAGAAGGTTTTTAAACTTTAAAATATCATATACATTCAGGCCCTCAGTCTTTATCACCTTGACATCCGGAATGTTTCTGGAGGAAAGCCAAAGGTTTGTATCTTCTGCATCAGAAACAATCAGCAGATCTGAAAGCTCTAAAGTTTTGAGTACATTGGCAAATTCTCTGGTCTTAACAGCTTCAAGGTTAAAATCATCAATAATATAAATAGTATTATCTTCCGCCTTAGAACTTAACGCCATTTTCAACGCAAGCTTTCTTACCTTTTTAGGCACCTTTATGGCATAAGATCTTTGAGACGGTCCAAAAATCACTCCACCACCCTTTCTTAAAGGGGATTTTACACTACCGGCACGTGCATTACCGGTTCCTTTCTGCCTGAAAAGCTTTCTGGTACTGCCTTTCACCATACTCCTGGTTTTACACGCAGCCGTCCCTTCCCGTTTTGCAACGAGCTGGGACCGAACGACCTGGTGAAGAACACTTGTTCTAACGGATATGTTGAAAATCTCTTCAGGAAGCTGAGTTTCAGACACTTTTTCACCTGCACTGTTTAATACATCTACAGCAGCCATATTCTTCCTCATAAATTTTGATCAGCTATGCATCACTGCGAAAATATTGCAATACCCATAGCCGCATTTTAGTCTTTTATAAGTTGTAAGTATTGAGTTGTGAAGAACATATAACAGACATTTTTTTCTTCACTTCTCAAGTCTCACTACTTTTTATCAGTCTTTTGTACTTCCAATATTCCTGTTTTAAAACCCGGCACTGCGCCTTTCACCAACAGGAGGTTATCTTTATGCTTAATGTCTACAATTGTGAGATTCTTTACAGTCTCTCTGTTTGTACCCATGTGGCCGGGAAGTTTCTTTCCCTTAAAAACCCTTCCAGGCCAGGCACTGTTTCCAATAGATCCGGGTTTTCTATGATTTCTGCTACCATGTGTTTCAGGCCCACGGCTGAAACCGTGTCTTTTAATCGTACCCTGAAAACCGCGTCCTTTAGAAATTCCGGATATATTTACTTTATCACCTACGGCAAATACATCAATCCCTATGGTAGCACCGGCTTTGACATCTTCAAGGTCATTGGTTCTAAATTCCCGTAAAACACAAAATCCTTTATCGCTAGCTTTTTTCAAATGTCCTGCCATGGGTTTGTTCAGTTTTTCAACTTTTTTCTCATCAAATCCAAGCTGAAGAGCATTATATCCATCGGTTTCTTTTGTTTTAATCTGGGTCACAACGCAAGGGCCTGCCTGCACAACAGTAACAGGAACGAGCTTTCCATCTGAGGAAAACACATTGGTCATTCCGATTTTTTTTCCAAGTAATGCGCTCATAATTGGTTCCTGTTATTGAACTATAATTTAATTTCCACGTCCACGCCCGGCGAAAGGTCGAGCTTCATTAACGCATCAACTGTCTGCTGGGTGGGCTCCAGAATATCTAACATCCTTTTATGCGTCCTGATTTCAAACTGTTCCCGTGATTTCTTGTTCACATGGGGAGAACGCAATACAGTAAATTTATTTATCCGTGTCGGAAGGGGTACCGGTCCAACGATTTTGGCCCCGGTTTTCCTTGCAGTATCAACGATATCTACTGAAGACTGATCAAGAAGTTTATGATCATATGCTCTGAGCCTGATCCTAATTTTAGTTTTCAACATGATCTTCCTAACTTACTCTACAATTTCACCGATAACACCGGCGCCAACGGTACGGCCACCTTCCCTGATGGCAAACCTGAGCTCTTTTTCCATTGCAATGGGGTTAATCAGCTCCACATTAATGCTCGCATTATCCCCGGGCATAATCATTTCAACGCCTTCTTCAAGCGTCAGAATACCCGTAATATCTGTTGTTCTGAAAAAGAACTGGGGTCTGTATCCACTGAAAAACGGGGTATGACGTCCACCCTCTTCTTTGCTCAATGCATACATCTCTGCCTTGAACTTTGTATGAGGTGTAATCGTTCCGGGTTTAGCCACAACCTGGCCTCTTTCCACCTGCTCACGTTTGGTTCCACGAAGAAGTAGACCTACATTATCTCCTGCCTGACCTTCGTCAAGAAGTTTTCTGAACATCTCAACTCCGGTACATACCGTCTTGGCTGTCTCTCTGATTCCGACAATCTCAACCTCTTCACCGGTCTTAACTATACCACGGTCAATTCTTCCGGTAACAACGGTTCCACGGCCTGAAATACTGAATACATCTTCTATGGGCATCAGGAACGGTTTTGCTGTATCTCTTTCAGGTTCCGGCACATATGAATCAAGTATGTCAAGAAGTTCCCAAATAGCCTTGGCGTCTTCACTGTCCATATCATCACTTTCAAGGGCTTTAAGCGCACTGCCTCTGATGACCGGAACCTCTGTAAACTCATAGCCTTCAAGAAGCTCTTCGAGCTCCATTTCAACCAGCTCGATCAATTCTTCATCATCCACCATGTCGCATTTGTTTAAAAATACAACTATTTTCGGAACACCCACCTGGCGGGCAAGAAGGATATGCTCTCTTGTCTGCGGCATAGGACCGTCATCAGCACTGACTACCAGGATTGCGCCGTCCATCTGGGCTGCGCCTGTAATCATGTTCTTAATGTAGTCAGCATGGCCCGGACAATCCACATGTGCGTAGTGACGATTCTCAGTCTCATACTCTACATGGGCTGTGGCTATTGTGATACCACGCTCTCTTTCTTCAGGTGCTTTGTCAATCTCATCAAACGGAACAAACGTTGCATTGCCCTTCATCCCGCAATGCTTGGTGATTGCTGCTGTAAGCGTAGTCTTACCATGGTCAATATGACCGATTGTTCCTATGTTCACATGCGGCTTTGTCCGCTCAAATTTCTCCTTAGCCATCTTCTTAACTCCTCCTGTGGAATGTTATCAGGATATTCAAAATATTAGTTACCATCTGAAATGTGCAAATGCCTTGTTGGCCTCTGCCATTTTGTGTGTATCTTCCTTTTTCTTCATTGCTCCGCCACGTCCGTTGCAAGCATCAAGCAGTTCTGCAGCAAGTTTATTTGCAAATCCTTTTTCAGAACGATTACGGCTGAAGTTAATCAACCAACGAAAAGCCAGAGCTGTCTGCCTGCTGGGTTTGATATCAGTCGGCACCTGATATGTCGAACCACCGATCCTTCTGGATTTAACCTCAACTGCAGGCCTGATATTGTCAATCGCTTTTTTAAGTACGTCCAGAGCCGGCTCATCAATTTTTTCTTGTGCAATCAACAAAGCACTTGTTACTGCTTTGCGAGCTGCGTTCTTTTTCCCTTGTTTCATGACGCAGTTAACAAATTTAGCGGCAATCTTTTCTTCCGGCGTGGCATCTTTTGTTACATTATCAAGGTTGATCTCTTTTACAGCCATTATTCATATCCACCATAACTTAAATTAAAATCTGTTAACATTTATTTAGGCCTTTTTGCTCCGTATTTTGATCGACCCTGTCTTCTGTCATCAACACCTAAGGTATCAAGAGCACCCCTGACGATATGGTAGCGAACACCCGGAAGGTCTTTTACCCTGCCGCCCCTGACCAGAACAACAGAGTGCTCCTGAAGGTTATGGCCCATACCGGGTATATATGCAGCAATTTCCATTCCAGTAGTCAAACGAACCCTGGCCACTTTTCTCAAAGCAGAGTTAGGTTTCTTTGGAGTTGACGTGTACACTCTGGTGCAAACTCCACGCTTCTGAGGTCCGCCTTTCAAAGCAGGTGTGCTCACCTTTTTTTCTGCTTTTTTTCTACCTTTTCTAACCAACTGATTAATGGTCGGCATAACTTTCCTTTACGCTCCTTATCAAATTTAAACCATTGTCATACACGACAAAATATTTAATTCTACTTTCACTTACTAAAAATGTCAAGTTTTTTTATTTTTAAATTAAACTTGTGCAACCTCTCCAAACCCGACTTCAACATCGCTATATCCAGGGAAACCCGTTCCAGCAGGGATAACACGACCCATTACAACATTTTCTTTCAACCCTCTAAGGCTGTCATACTTACCTTCAATGGCAGCAAGCGTCAGCACTTTTGTTGTTTCCTGAAATGATGCAGCAGAAAGAAAACTATCCGTAGACAATGAGGCTTTTGTAATACCAAGAATTAAGGGCTCTCCTTTTGCAGGCTCTCCGCCCGTCATGGCCACTTCCCGGTTTATCTCTTCAAAATGGATTCTATCTACCTGTTCATCGGGAATGAAGTTGGTATCACCCGTACTAATGACTTTTACCCGTCTCATCATCTGACGGATAACCACTTCAATGTGCTTGTCATTAATTCTTACACCCTGAAGCCTGTAAACTTCCTGTACCTCATCCACCAGGTATTTGGCCAATGCCACCTCCCCTTTGATGTTCATGATATCCTGAGGGTTGGCACTTCCTGCAACCAGGGGATCACCCGCTTTAACATAATCACCGTCATAGACCGTGACATGGAGTCCCTTGGGAATGGAATATTCTTTCTTTTCACCGACATCTGAGGGGGTAACGGTGACTTTCTGCCTTCCTTTGGTCCCTTTTAAAACTACCACATACCCGTCAATTGCGGTCAGCACACCGGGGTCTTTGGGCTTTCTGACTTCAAAAAGCTCTGCAACCCTTGGAAGACCACCTGTAATATCCTTTGTTTTAGTGGTTGCCCTCGGCAGTTTGGCAACAACATCACCCGCCATGACCTGATCGTCTTCTTCAACAGTCAGAATTGCATTCACCGGCAGATAGTATCTTGCAGCCATTTTTGAATTGGGAAGTTTAATCCCTTTACCGTCTTTATCTTTTATAGTGATTCTCGGCCTGATCTCAGCCTCTTTTCCCTCAATTATGGTACGGGACACTTTTCCAGTTACAGGGTCAATCTGTTCCTGAACAGTGGATCCCACTTCTATGTCACCAAAACGAACCCTGCCGGAAACTTCTGTGATAATCGGTGTTGTAAACGGATCCCAAGTGGCAATCACATCACCCGGTTCTATTTTCCGCCCATCTTTAATATGGAGGGTAGCACCATAAATCACCGTCTCCTTTGCTCTCTCACGTCCCTCTTCTCCTACGATAGTGATCCCGCCGCCCTTTCTATTCATTAAAATGACCTCATTATTCGCAGAAATTACGGTCTGAATATCTTCATTGTACTTCAATACGCCACCGACCCTTGCCTTGATTTCTGCGGCTTCAACCTTTCTTGAAGCAGTACCACCAATATGGAAGGTTCTCATGGTCAACTGGGTCCCCGGTTCACCAATAGATTGAGCTGCAACAATACCAATGGCCTGGCCGATTTCAACTGTTACACCATGAGCAAGATCTCGCCCATAACATCTGGAACAGACCCCATGTTTTGAATTACAGGTAAGAACGGAACGGATTTTAATCTTTTGGACACTGGCTTCTTCGATCTTTTTAACATGATATTCAGTAAGCTCGGTATCCGCCCCGACAATAAAAGCGCCTGAGTAGGGATCCCGTATGTCTTCCTGGGTAACTCTTCCAAGAATTCTTTCTCCAAGGGTCTGAATAATTTCACCACCCTCGTATAGTGCTTCCACTTCTATACCGTTAATGGTACCACAATCGATTTCAATGATAGTACAATCCTGGCCGACATCGGCCAGACGTCTTGTAAGATATCCAGAGTTTGCGGTTTTCAAGGCGGTATCAGCCAGGCCTTTACGCGCGCCATGGGTTGAGATAAAATATTGAAGTACGGACAGGCCTTCACGGAAGTTGGCTGTAATCGGGTTTTCAATGATCTCGCCGGAAGGTTTAGCCATCAAGCCACGCATTCCGGCCAGCTGACGCATCTGATCCTTACTTCCACGAGCTCCCGAATCTGCCATGACATAAACAGCATTCAATTCTTCCGAACTATCATCATCCGTGGCGCCTGTTGGATTTTTCATGACTTCCATCATGGCATTAGCAATATCATCCGTGCTTTGTGCCCAGATATCAACCACCTTATTATATTTTTCCCCTTGTGTAATCAGGCCTTCTGAGTACTGATCTTTAATATCTTCTATCTGTTTTTCAGCTTTGGAAATCAGCTCCCATTTTTCTTTCGGAATAATCATATCGTCCACGCAAATGGAAAGACCGCCCAAAGTAGAATATTTATACCCGATGTCTTTAAGCCTGTCAGCAAGGATAACGGTCTCCTTTAAACCAATATTACGGTATGCATAATCAATAAGTTTTGCAATGGATGACTTATCCATGAGCTTGTTCACAAGCTTGAACGGCAACGTGGTTCTGCGTTCATCCACCTTAAATATGGTATAATAATCGCCCACTTTTCTGATGCCTGTAAACTGATCCTGTTTCAAGCCATATAGCTGTTCGACAACAATCTCAGACACCTGGAATGTGTTTTTAAATTCCTTTCTGGTTAGAATACCGGTTTTCCCCTTGGTCTTTTTAACTTCACCATCAGAGTATTTTTTTAGAACCTTATCAAATACCTTTCCGGCTTTTAACTCTTCCATTGCAGCTTCGCAATCTTCCAAGGTTTCGGTCCTGATTCTGCTTAATGCCAGGAGTGTATCACCGGGAATCGTTTCCCAGAGAAGAATCCTTCCAGTGGTGGTGTCGTACATTTCACCATCGATCCTGACTTTGATCTTGGCATGAAGTTCCAACTCACCGGCATCAAATGCATATCTGGCTTCTTCAATACTTGAAAATCTGATCCCTTCACCCTTTTGATTACGCACTGCCCGGGTCATGTAATAAATACCCAGAACAATATCCTGAGTTGGTACAATAATCGGCTGACCATTTGCCGGAGACAGGATGTTATTGGTAGACAGCATCATTATCCTTGCCTCAAGCTGGGACTCAAGTGAAAGCGGGATGTGAACCGCCATCTGGTCACCATCAAAATCAGCATTAAACGCAGGGCAGACCAAAGGATGAAGCTGGATTGCTTTGCCCTCAATCAAAACCGGTTCAAATGCCTGAAACCCGAGACGATGAAGGGTTGGTGCCCTGTTGAGCATCACCGGATACTCTTTTACTACCGATTCAAGTGCATCCCAGACCTCGGTTTCCTCACGTTCAACCATTTTCTTGGCACTCTTAACCGTTGAAACAAGGCCTTTTCGCTCAAGATAACTATAAATAAAGGGTTTAAACAGCTCCAGGGCCATCTTTTTGGGGATACCACATTGATGGAGCCGTAGCTCAGAGCCAACGGTAATAACCGTACGACCGGAGTAATCCACACGTTTGCCTAAAAGATTCTGTCTGAAACGCCCCTGTTTTCCTTTTAAGGTATCACTCAATGACTTCAAAGGTCTTTTATTGGTGCCCGTAACCACCCTGCCGTGTCGGCCATTATCAAACAGAACATCAACCGCTTCCTGAAGCATTCTCTTTTCATTTCTGACAATAATATCAGGCGCATTCAGATCAACCAGCCTTTTCAAACGGTTGTTTCTGTTTATTACCCTTCGATACAGATCATTCAAATCAGATGTGGCAAACCGCCCGCCTTCAAGAGGCACAAGCGGTCTTAAATCAGGAGGAAGAATCGGGCACGCCGTCAAGATCATGCGTGTGGGTTCAATACCTGAATTTAAAAATGCATCAATTACCTTAAGCCGTTTGGACATCTTCTGTTTCTTGGCTACCGATTTGGTCAGGCGAATCTCTTCTCTTAATTCATCATGGACCTGTTGAAGATCAATCTCTTCCAGCAGCTTCAAAACAGCCTCAGCGCCGATACCGGCTTCAAACTCATCACCAAAAGCTTCAAGTGCTTCATAATACTGATCATCAGACAAAAGCTGAAGTTTTTTAAGACCTGTATCTTTAGGATCAATAACAAGATAAGAATCAAAATAGAGGACTTTTTCAAGATTCTTTAACGTCAAATCAAGAACATTGCCTATTTTACTGGGAAGACTTTTCAAAAACCAGATGTGAGACACCGGAGAAGCCAATTCAATATGAGCCATTCTCTCCCGGCGCACTTTTGATTGAATCACTTCAACACCGCATTTTTCACAGACAACCCCGCGATGTTTCATGCGTTTGTATTTGCCGCAATTGCACTCGTAGTCCTTGGTGGGACCGAACACTTTTGCACAGAAAAGCCCGTCTCTTTCAGGCTTGAACGTCCTGTAATTTATTGTTTCCGGTTTTTTGATTTCACCATGAGACCACTCTCTAATCTGGTCAGAAGATGCAAGGCTTATCTGAACGCCCTTGTAAATCTTAGGATCTTTTGGTTTTGCGAAGAAATCGTATATATTATCCAATGTCTTCTCCTTATTTGTTTCCTTCTATAAGATTCATATCCAAACCCAGACTATTCAACTCTTTGGTAAGGACCCTGAAAGATTCAGGCATTCCGGGCTCAAGAACACTCTGGCCTTTTACAATTTTTTCATACATTCTGGTTCTTCCTGTCATATCATCGGACTTGACAGTCAAAAATTCCTGCAAAGCATGAGCAGCACCATATGCTTCCATTGCCCAGACCTCCATCTCTCCCAATCTCTGCCCGCCGAACTGGGCTTTACCACCCAGAGGCTGCTGAGTCACCAGAGAATATGGACCAATGGAACGCGCATGAAGTTTATCATCAACCAGATGGTGGAGCTTGAGCATGTACATGGTTCCAACCGTTACCAACTTATCGAAAGGTTCGCCGGTCCTGCCGTCGTAAAGCACGGCTTGACCGGATGGTTCAAATCCAGCCATATTAATCAGCTTTTTGATCTCTTCTTCACTGGCACCATCAAAAACCGGAGTTGCCATATGCACCCCGTTTCTGTAAAGTGATGAAAATTCAATAAGCTTCCTGTCAGACATCTTTTTAATCTCTTTTACGAGAGTATTTTTTCTCTTGTTCGCCTTCTGGACTTCGGTTATGGAAAAAATCTCAATTACCTTTTCCCTTAACTTGTCCAGTTTTCTCTGGTTAAGCAGTTCATCAATTCGCTGCCCCAGACCATAGGCGGCATGCCCCAGATGAATCTCCAATATCTGACCGACATTCATACGAGAGGGAACACCCAAAGGGTTGAGTACCATATCCACCGATCTGCCATCTTCAAAGTATGGTAAATCTTCCACCCTTAAAATTCTTGAAACAACACCTTTGTTCCCATGGCGGCCTGCCATCTTATCGCCGACGGAAAGAACTCTTTCCATGGCAACACTGATTTTGATCATTTTCAAAACACCCGGAGGAAGATCGTCCCCTTTTTCAAACCGGGATACCTGTCTGTTGAAATGCTCTCTGGCTTTCTTGATTTGCTCCTGCGCGCTCTCAAGTATGACCTGCGTCTTTTCAGTGATCACAGCATTTTTTATGGCAACATTAACAAGCACCACGACCGGAATATTTGCAAAAAGCCCAGGCTTTACCTTGGTACCTGATTTGACCAGGACCTTTCCTGTTTTTTCAAGATCTGTGATAATCTTCTTGCCGGTAAGAATGGACTCAACTTTTTCCCGTGCTACATCAGAGATAATTTTAATTTCATCATCCCTGTCTTTTTCAAGTCTTTCTATCTCATCATCTTCAATGAGTCTTGTGCGATCGTCTTTTGTAAGGCCCCTTCTTGAGAAAACCTTGGCATCAATAACCTTACCTTTTACACCCGGTGGCACACAAAGAGACGTATCTTTTACGTCTCCTGCTTTTTCACCAAAAATAGCACGAAGCAATTTTTCTTCAGGGGAAAGCTGTGTCTCTCCTTTTGGTGTAATTTTACCCACAAGAATATCTCCGGATGTAACTTCAGCACCCAGACAGATAATACCGCTTTCATCAAGATTCCTTAAGGCCTCTTCTCCAACATTGGGAATATCACGGGTGATTTCCTCTTTCCCCAATTTTGTGTCTCGTGCAAGAACTTCATATTCTTCAATATGAACAGACGTATAAACACCATCTTTTACCAGCCGCTCGCTCACCAGTATGGAGTCCTCATAATTGTATCCATCCCAGGGCATGAACGCGACCGTCACATTTTTACCAAGGGCTAACTCACCCATCTCGGTGGAGGGGCCGTCTGCAATCACCTGACCCTTTTTTATCTCTTCTCCTTTTACAACGATGGGACGGTGATTAAAACAGGTATTCTGATTGGAACGAACAAATTTTGAACAATTATATATGGATACTGCTTTCTCAAAACTGCCTCTTTCCGTATCATTATTTCGGACAACAATCCGTTTGGAATCCACATCAACAATAGCACCATCGCAATCGGCTACAATAGTAACGCCGGAATCCCGTGCAACAATGCTTTCCATCCCGGTACCGACAAGAGGTGCTTCACTCCTGATCAGCGGAACTGCCTGACGCTGCATGTTTGATCCCATCAACGCCCTGTTGGCATCATCATTTTCAAGGAATGGGATTAAGGATGCAGACACTGATACCAGCTGATTCGGTGAGACATCCATGAATTCAACATCTTTATTTTCAATCATTTCAAATTCACCGCCAACCCGTGAAGAAACCAAGGGATTGATGAAATTATCATCAACGTCAAGGGGTGCATTTGCCTGGGCAATAGGATGTTTCTGTTCTTCAAAGGCTGTCAAATGCTCAATTTCCTTGGATGCATTCCCTTTATTTGCAATCCTGTATGGTGTTTCAATGAAACCAAAATCATTCACCCTTGCATAGGTACACAGAGAAACAATCAAACCGATATTCGGACCTTCGGGGGTTTCAATGGGACAAATTCTTCCATAATGAGACGGATGAACGTCTCTGACTTCAAACCCTGCTCTTTCTCTTGTCAAACCGCCGGGTCCAAGTGCAGACAATCTTCTTTTATGAGTGGTTTCAGACAGCGGATTGGTCTGATCCATGAATTGGGACAACTGGGAGGTACCAAAAAATTCTCTGACGACCGCTGAAACAGGTTTAGGATTAATTAAATCGTGGGGCATCATGGCATCCACTTCCTGCATGCTCATTTTTTCCTTTATGGCCCTCTCCATCCTGACAAGCCCGATTCTATAATGATTTTGAAGCAATTCCCCAACTGCCCGGACACGTCTGTTACCCAGATGATCGATATCATCAACCTGGCCCTGAGTATCTTTTAAATCAATCAATGTTGCAGCCGTTAACATAACATCTTCTTTTCGCAAAGTCTTTACATCGATCTTAGTATCAACACCAAGACGATGGTTCATTTTCAGCCTTCCCACTTTAGACAAATCATAATATGCTTGCCTGAAAAAAAGGTGGTCGACAAAATCCTGGGCAACTTCAATAGTTGCAGGGTTTCCAGGCCTAAGCCGTCTGTAAATATCCATTAAGGCTTCTTCTTTATTCAGGGTTTTATCAGAAACCAGTGTTTTCCTCATGGAATCTGAGTTTGCCGGATCAACATAAAGAATATTAAAATCATTGAGATCTTTTTCCTCTATAAGTTCAAAACCCTCTTCGGTAATCAGATCTCCAGATTTAAATAGGATTTCCCCAGTCTCTTCATCAATAACCTTCTGGGCAAAGGCTTTATCAATCAATTCACTATTTAAAATGGGGATATAATCAAGACCGTCTTCTTCCAGCTGCTTTAACGCTCGTTTTGTAAAAATTCTTCCCTTTTTGATGACAATCTCACTGGTTTTAGGAGATTTAATATCAAAGTTTGCTCGCTGACGTTGCAGATTTTCCGGAGAAAACTTTTTAAAAAACGATCCATCCTTTTTAATAATATGTTCTTTATTATAGAAAAAATCCAAAATATCTTCGCTGGTATAACCAAAAGCCTTAAAAAGGATAGATACAGGGAATTTGCGTCGCCTGTCTATTCTTATATAAACAATGTCCTTGATATCAATTTCCATATCAATCCAGGAACCCCTGACAGGAATTATTCTGGCGTTGTATATAATTTTGCCTGTAGAATATTTTTTCCCTTTATCATGATCAAAAAACACCCCTGATGATCTGTGCAACTGGCTTACAACCGCTCTTTCAGTACCATTAATAATAAAGGTACCCTGTGGTGTCATCAATGGTATGGTGCCGAAATAAACTTCTTGTTCCTTAATATCACGAATCGTTGAAATATCTGTTTCCTTATCGTGATCATAAACAACGAGTCGGACCTTGATATTTACCGGAATGTCATAGGTCATTCCTCTTGAAGTGCATTCTTTCATGGAATGCTTTGATTCACTAAAAGAATACGAAACATATTCCAACGATGATGTATCTGTAAAATCCTTAATGGGAAAAACAGATTTAAAAACGGCATGGAGTCCTTTTTCTTCCCTTTCTTCAGGCAAGACGCCTTTTTGAAGGAAACTCTCATAAGAATCTCTTTGCATTCCTATTAAATCAGGAATATCAATGATTTTTCTTCTGCTGCCAAACTCTTTTCTAATACGCTTATTTGTCAAAAGACTTCCGGTCATGATATCTCCCAGTGTGAGTTTTTCCAACCGTAAAAGCGGAGACATGGCACCATTGCCTTGCCCCCGCATAAATTCTATGCACCTTAAAACTTTGTAAACTAACCTATTTTACAAAATTATTTTACAGAAACCTGTGCGCCGGCTCCTTCTAATTTTTCTTTAATTTTCTGGGCTTCTTCTTTTGGAATTGCCTCTTTAACCGCCTTTGGTGCTTCTTCAACAAGCGCTTTTGCTTCTTTGAGACCAAGGCCTGTAATTGCCCTTACTTCTTTGATAACATTGATTTTCTTGTCACCAAATGTTTCAAGAATAACATCAAATTCAGTCTGTTCTTCTTCAGCAGCAGCATCGCCGCCGGCAGGCATTGCGCCGGCTGCAAAGGCCATAGGTGCTGCAGCAGTTACACCAAATTTATCTTCAAGTTCTTTTACAAATTCAGAAAGTTCAAGAACAGTCATGTTTGATATAAATTCAATAACACCATCTTTTGTGATATCAGCCATTATTTTCTCCTAAATAAAACGATAAAAATATTTTTTAAAATTATAAGTAAAAATGTTTACGCCGCTTCTTTTTGATCTTTAATTGCATTAAGAACATTAACAAAAGATCGGGGAACGCCGGAAAGAACATTAACAAATGAGGTTGGAACCGCATTAAGCGTGTAAACCAGTTTGCCAAGAAGTTCTTCTCTGGACAGCATTGTTGCCAGTTGTTTTATCTCATCAGGATTGAGAAGCTTTCCTGAAAAGACGCCTGCTTTAATTTCGAGTTTCTCGTTGCCTTTAGCAAAACCAACCAAAATTCTTGCCGGAGCGATAGGGTCATCCTTTGATAAAACAATGGCATTGGGCCCTTTGTAAAAATCTTCCATCAAGGCTGCATCTGTGCCTTCCGATGCTCTTTTCAGCAGTGAGTTTTTAACAACTTCTATCCGAACGCCTTCTTTTCTCAGTTGCGAACGAAGATCCGTCATTTTTAATACATCCAGACCTTTATAGTCAATCAGTATTGAGATCTCAGATTCTGAAACTTCTTTGGCGAGCCTTTCAACCAGTTCTTTTTTTTGGGAAATATTCAGCAATTTTCTTACACCTCCTTCCATTTATTATATTTTTTCGAAGGTGCCAACTAAACCAAAATAAAATAATATTATTTTCCATCTCGGCAGGCCGGCAAATCCGATTATGCACTTTTAAAAATAAAGTACACCTACTGTCTATGACAGGTTTAAAAATCTATTTTATCAACCTATTTTATCAATAGCGGATCCACTTTTATACCCGGACCCATTGTTGAAGATACGCTGATTGTTTTTAAGTAAGTTCCCTTGCTTGAAGCAGGTTTTAATGCTACCAATTTATCTAAAAAGGCTTTAGCATTTTCAGTCAATTTTTCTGCTCCGAAAGAGACCTTTCCGATCGGCACATGAACAATACCTGCTTTTTCTACCCGGAAATCAATTTTACCTGCTTTCAATTCGTTGATTGCTTTTTCAAGTTCAAAGGTTACCGTTCCTGTTTTAGCATTCGGCATCAACCCACGTGGTCCGAGTATCCTACCCAGTTTTCCGACAGACCCCATCATATCCGGAGTTGCAATGGCTTTATCAAAGCCAAACCATCCGTCTTGAATCTTTTTAATGGTCTCATCATCGGCAATAAAGTCTGCCCCTGCATCCAGGGCCTCTTTTTCTTTCTCACCCTTTGCAAAAACTAATACTTTTACCTCTTTACCAAGTCCGTTGGGCAATATAACCGTACCCCGCACCATTTGATCGGCATGCCGAGGGTCAACGCCTAATCTCACGGCAACATCAACAGTTTCATCGAACTTTGCATGGCTCGTAGAAACTGCAAGCTCCAAGGCATTCAGTGGATCGTATTGAACCGTTCTATCAACCTGTTTAAGTGCATCTGTCTGTTTTTTACTCAGCTTTGGCATTTTCATCACTCTTTTACTTGAAAGTTAAACTACTTCTATCCCCATGCTTCTTGCTGTACCTGCAATAATCTTCACAGCTGCATCAATATCTGAGGCATTTAAATCTTCTTTTTTGGTTTCGGCAATTGCAACAAGTTGATCCTTGGTAACTTTTCCAACTTTATCCCGATTGGGCTCGCCAGACCCCTTTGTAATCTTCGCTGCAGCCAGCAGCAGTCTGGAGGCCGGTGGCGTTTTAGTAATAAAGCTGAATGATCTATCCTGGTATACGGTGATGACGACTGGAATGATAGACCCTGCGTCATTGGCAGTCTTTGCATTAAAAGCTTTACAAAAATCCATAATGTTGACGCCATGCTGACCTAAGGCCGGCCCGATGGGCGGAGATGGATTTGCTTTTCCTGCTTCAACCTGAAGCTTTATTTGTGTCATTACTTTTTTTGCCATTTTTTTTTAACTCCTGAAGCTTAACTATTTAAGCATACTATATTTTAGTAACCTGTATAAAATTCAGTTCCACAGGGGTTGGACGTCCAAAAATACTTACCAGAACCTTAATCTTTTCCTTGTCAGGTGACACATCTTCCACCGTACCATTGAAACTTGAAAACGGTCCGTCAATAACCCTGACTTCATCGCCTGGTTCAAAAAAGTATTTTGGTTGAGGCTTATTCTTGCCCTGTTGCATCTTGTCAACAATGCTCTGAGCCTCTTTGTCACTTATCGGTGCCGGTTTATTTTTCCCACCCAAAAAACCGGTAACCTTTGCAGTGGAATTTACAATATGCCATGTCTCATTATCCAGATGAATTCTAACGAGAATGTACCCGGGGTAAAACTTTCTTGAAGATTCCCTTTTCTTTCCATTAACAAGTTCAACAATATTTTCAGTCGGAATAAGAATCTCACCAAATTTTTCAGGGTGTTTGGAAGCTTCTATTTTTTCTTCCAGAGCAACTTTTACTTTTTGCTCATGACCTGAATACACATGTACGACATACCATTTTAGAGACATGTTACTTCCCTTGTTTTATGTCAGGACAACCTGAACAAGCTTTGATAGGCTGTAGTCAAAAAGCCCTAGAAAAACTGCAATAACAAAAACAAAAATTATCACAACAATGGTTGTCCCTGTGGTCTGTTTACGAGTCGGCCAAGTCACCTTTTTTAACTCCATCTTGACCTCTCTGAAAAAATCCATTGCTTTTTGGAAAAAATTTGGCTCGCCAGCTTTTTCATCAGTTAAACTTTTTTCTGACTTTGCTTTTAAAGAACTTGCTACTATTGCCGATTTTGAACTTGAAAAACCTGAAGAGATAGCAGACAAATCTGTCGTATTTTCTGCTACAGCCCTTTGCTTTTTCTTTTCACTTATAGGCTTTTTTTTATGTAATCGTGACATACAACTCCTAAGTTTATCTTAGCAACCCGAATCATTTTTTTACATTTGGGTTGCAAGACTAAAAATGTGGCAGGTCAGGAGGGAGTCGAACCCACAACTGCCGGATTTGGAGTCCGGAGCTCTGCCAATTGGAGCTACTGACCTGCAATAACTTTCGCTATTTAATCTTTGTTTCTTTATGCGTTACATGCTTATTGCAAAATTTGCAATATTTCTTAAACTCTATTTTATCTGGAGTTTTCCGCTTGTTCTTAGTCGTTGTATAATTTCTTCTCTTGCACTCTGTACAGGCAAGAGCAATATTTACTCTGTCCACTATAAAACTCCTTTGGAGCTTACTCTACAATTTCACCGATAACACCGGCGCCAACGGTACGGCCACCTTCCCTGATGGCAAACCTGAGCTCTTTTTCCATTGCAATGGGGTTAATCAGCTCCACATTAATGCTCGCATTATCCCCGGGCAT
>NZ_JAUWQB010000078.1 GCF_030611305.1 Desulfobacula sp.
TTAAAAAAAAAATCGGGGGGGTCCGGCTTGGTTTTTTAATATATAACCAAAGCTTGACCCCCCACAATGGTTGTATAACTCAACAATAAATAAAAGGAGATTTAAAATGGACAGATACGTATGCGGACCTTGTGGTTATGTGTATGACCCGGCAGACGGTGATCCGGACAATGGCATTGACCCTGGAACAAGCTTTGAAGATCTTCCGGATGACTGGTGCTGCCCGATCTGCGGTGCTGAAAAAGACGATTTTGAGAAAGAATAAATGATTGTAACGGCCTGGCAGTCTGCTTTATACTGCCATGCCGTTTTTAAAAAAACTGATAATGGCTGCCTGAATTTAAGCTGGGCACCCACAGAAAAAATTACCAGGGGAACAAGTGTTGCCGACAACCCTTCAAGTATATTGGTAATCATTTCCGGATAAGATGTTTTTATCAGGAGAAGGCCTGCAAGCAAGGCAATGAATGGTGGAAAGCTAACTATTTTCAACAGAATTGATTTAAGAGAAATCTTTTGTGAAGTCCCGTAAATGGACACCACAATGGTTCCAAAGGTTACAAGGGCGACAAACGAACCAAACTGATCATATATAATGGCATATCCAAGATTATCTTCGCCCCAAAAAGCACTTACAGCAGGATACCCGAAAAAAGCTGTGTTCCCAAGAGCTACCGACAGCATGACTGCGCCGGTCATTTTTTTATCCCATTGTAAAAATTTTGAAATCATCCTGACTGAAAAAATGGTCAGGAAGACAAGCACCCACGGGACAAATGCTAAAAACATCAGATCAACCTGGAGATCAATTCCATTAATTTTGAGTAATACTGTTGCCGGAAATGAGATATAAATGACAAACTGATTCAATACATTGGGAGTGTTTTCAGGGAAGGCGGGAAACCGTCGAGATATATTTCCAAGTGCCAATAATAAAAACAAATATAATAAATTTTCCATGCCCCAACATCAATTAACAGATTAAAATCTCGCCGACCCGAAACGGTAGTGCTCTTACCTGGTTAAACCTTTCAGCAATGATGCTTATGCCCTTAAGAATCGATCAAGTCAAATGTTACAATATCTGAAATATTTAGTTCCAGCATTTTTATACTTGCCAAAGCTCTTTTGGAATTTCTTGACAATGCAGGAAATATTTTTGCCTCTGTTTCAAGCTCTAACAGCAATTGTTTTATTTTAAGGATTTTATCATTAACCCCATTCAAGTTAGAGAAGTTTTTCATAGGCTGCCTTCCTTTTCATTGAAATTTTTTTTTCGCAGATCCTTAAACCGTTTTGCCTTTACTTCATACCTTGGCAGGCTGCCGTAATCATAGTATTCAATTCGATACCCCAGGTTTGTTTTCAGCCTGAGCTGATCGTTCAAGATATTTTCCACACTGGGCTTTGTAACATCCGGCATGAGCTCCACTTTAAGTTTTATCCTGTCAACATCTCCTTGTTTGTCCACAATAACCTCAAACTCATCGCCAAGACCATTGATGGATCTGACCACTTCTTCTATGGCCGCAGGAGAGAGGAGTACCCCTTTCACCTTTGTAATATCATCGGCACGGCCAATGACACCGCCCTTGATCAGTCGGAATGTGCGACCGCATGAGCACGGTTCTGAATCCCATTCAATCACATCTTTGGAGTCAAATCGAATACAGGGCTGAGCCATCCTGTCCAGGGCCGTAATGATCATTTTTCCTCTTCGGACCGGTTCTTCTATGATCTCACCGGTATCCAGATCTTCTATTTCCACAAAAAACATGGCTTCATTGACATGCATTCCGCAAGGCTGTTCCCTGCACTCGTATGACCATGCACCGATTTCCGTCGCACCGGAGTGGTCATAAACTTTTGCACCCCAGGCATCTTCCATCCTTTTTTTCGTGCTGGGGATACCGGCACCCGGTTCACCTGCACAGGTAATTTTGTTGATGGAGAGCTCGCTTGGATCGATCCCCATTTTATTTTTTGCCACATCTGCCATTCTCAAGACATATGTAGGCGTCGCCATCATAGCTGTTGCATTCAATTCTTTGATTTTTAATATACGGGACTGGGTATCAAGGACACCACCTGGAACAACTTCGCAGCCCAGTTTTTCTGCCGCATAATGTCCGGCCCAGAAAGCAACAAAAATATTATATCCAAAAGGAATAAACACCCTGTCTTTGGGACGATATCCCTGGGCCCATAAAATGAAAGACCAGCATTCCGACCACCACTCCCAGTCCTGCCAGGTATCGGGCTGATAAACGGGCTGCCCGGTTGTGCCGCTGGTCTGCCTGAAGGTTGAGACTTCTTCTAAGGGAACACACAAGGCATCTCCATAGGGAAAGGGATCTTTATTCTGAATTCCTCTCATCATGGATTTTTCAACCTTTGGAATTTTTTTAATATCATCAAAGCAAGAAATATCATCCGGGGTCACCCCTGCTGTATCATACAACGCCCTGTGAAATTTTGAATGGGTATAGGCCCAGTTTAATATTCGCTTGAATTTTTTAAACTACAGAATTTTAAGTTTTTCCCGGGGCATTGTCTCCAAAACCGGGTTCCAGTATTCTTGACGATTCATTAAGCACATCCTTTATTAATGTTGCGGAATAATTGTCTGGCCTATTTCATATCCTGAGAAAAACTGGAACGCAACAGGTATATTTCAGGGAAATAGCAGGTATGAAATATACCTGCTATTTGGAGGAAGATAAAAAGGTTCGAAGGTTAATGTTCTTATTTGTGATTCCGATTTTTTTCCGGATGCTCTTGCGATAGAATTCAATGGTTTTTCCGGATAGATTCAAAATCTGGGCGATTTCCTTGGTTGTCTTCCCAAATTTCACAAGGTTGGCAACCTGAATTTCAGAGGGCGTGAGATTTAAAAATTCCAGAGAAAGCTTATGCAAAAACGGGGAAACAATGTCGCTCAAAGTTGATTCCATGATATCGAGACACCCTTTCTGTCTTTGGTTGAGCTGTGCTTCTCTCATCCTTTCGATATAGGGTATAACAAGCTCTCTGACGTTTAACAGCATTCTTTCTTCAAGGATATTCTTATCTTCTTCTCTTTTCTTTAACAGGACCCGTAAGGCTGTATTTGCTTCTTCAAGGCTTTTTGTTTTATTCTCAAGTTCTTGTGTTCTTTGTTTTACCATCATCTCAAGCAGATTCCTTTCTTTTTTCTGCTTTGAAATATTCGTGATAACTGCAAAGCTGCCTTTAAAATTGCCGTTGGAATCAAAATAAGGCGTCGGGGTCATAATGGTATGAAGTTCAGACCCGTCTTTTTTCGTCCAGACAATTTCATAGGGACCGCTCTCCCCCTTTCGTCGTTTTTCAAGTTGTTGAGAAAGGATTCCTTTGTTTTCGTCATCTAAAAATTGATCGACTTTCTTTCCAATGATTTCATCCATTTAACGGCCCCACATTTGACAAAGCATCTCATTGGCATAGGTTGTGACCTGGTTTTCATCAATTTCGCTTAGCCCGTCCCCCATGGTTTCGACAAGAGTCCGGTATCGTTGCTCACTGGTGAATAATGCTTTTGCTCTGTCAAATTTTGCTTTGATGATCAACCTCTTTAAAAAAAATTATGCGATTTTCTTACCGGCTGTCTTTTCAATAACCGACATGATCCAGTCTCCAAGGGCTTTTTTATTAACAGCTTTAATCTCTTTTCGGATCAGCTTTAGATCCAGTTCAGCCCTGGCCATTGTCTTGTGCCCCCCGGCTGAACCATACGTGGAAAACGCTTCTTTTGCCGTATTCCCAGCTCCTTTTCTCAATCCGTCATTCCGAATAATAATGATCAATTCTTTTTCATAAACACCGGAAATAATACTCCAGTTAACCTTTGAAAGGGTTAAGAAAAAATCTGCCACAACCACCAGTTCGTCGGGTTTGGTGATATTTCCTGCATGGAAAAAGACTCGATTGTTAATCACCTTCCTTTGTCTTATGGCATGGCCTACAAAATCGAGGTCTTCCTGGGTCAATGCCGTTCTTTCAACTTTGGTGACAATATTATTATCTGCAAATTGATAAAGGTATTGAAATGCCCTGATATCTTTCAGGCTTGCCTGCCGGGTAAAATCAGACGTATCGGTTTTAATCCCCAGCATCAAGGCTGCAGCAAGCCTGGAAGAGGGTTTTATTTTTTTTGACTTGAGGTATTCAGTCATAATGGTGGAGCAAGCTCCATAATCGGATCGAATATCTACATATGTAGCATTATCAGAGGTTAATGGATGATGATCGATAATGGCATCATAGTTAAATTCAGAAAAGCGTTCATTATGATCAGGCTGGGAGTCCACCACTACAAATGTATTAAAGTCTTCTTTTTTTGTATCATCAAGCGCTACCAGCCCAGATTCAGTATATTCAATCATGGCAAGGTTATCCGGACGACTTATTTTGTTAAAATGGGCAATACAGACTTCGCTGACCTTTCGCCATAACAGTCTTTTAACCGCCATGGCACTGGCAATGGCATCGGGATCGGCATTGATCACCACAAGCACTTTTGAACCGCCTGTGAAAAGGCCTAAAAACCGATTAAGTTTTTCCCGGTTATTCATCTGCGAGTTTCCTTTTATTCCTGCTAAAAAACAGTGTCAGCGTTATAAAAGAATATCCAATGATGGCAAGGATTGCAAACCATCCGTAAAAAACGCCCAAGGGTGCGAGAACAATAGCAGTCAGCCAGTGAATAAAAATCACCGTTGGAGAGTGCAGTCTTATGGGGAAATCATTAAACCTGCAGATGACGGACAGACCGCAAAGGTTCCAGCCGTATAATGAAGCAAACACATGCATGTGAAGCAGCCATTTTATTTTTTGGGGATCATATCCTTCAGACATCTGCATGCATATATATACAATGCCTGAAATGGCCGTCAAAATCAAAAATCCAATCCCTGAGGTTAAAAAAAGTTTCTGCTGAATTTTTTCGGCAAATTTTGTATAAAGTAAAAACACTATAACCACTGCTGTGAAAAGCGCGGATGTTACAAAAATCTGAGGGATAAATTTTTCAAATAAAATAAAAATAAAAAAGATGATCACCCCAAGGGTAATGGTCCAGAAACACACCTCCATGACTACTTTAGCAGATGATCCTTCTATTTTTTTCAACATTGAAAAGACCAGAGAAAGCGTGACCAGCGACAATGGGAAAGAAAACCCTAAGAAAAATGTGTTCAAAGTCAGCTTTTCCATGGTCACAAACTTGAAATATTCATTGTTCAAAATAACCAGGGATGCCATGACAATCCCTATGGAAAGGCACAGCAGTGATGCCTGGTGAAATTTCTCCGACACCGGTTCTTTGAGGCTGAGAAACTGTATTGGAACAAGTGAGAATTTCTCAATTCGAATTTTTTCCACCAGTATAAACAGCGGAACTGAGATAAGGATGGTAACCGGATAAATCTTAAAAAAAGCAGAAAAAGCGTAAATTAACGAGCCAAAAAAGAAAAACTTGATAGTTTTGGAGACTTTTACCCTGCCCCGTGTATAATAAAGGAGGATGGTGCCGCCTGTACAAAGATTAAAAAGAAAAATATGAAGCCTTTCAAAACTATAATTATCAGCTGGAAAATAAATATGAATGAACCCAAAAACAAGGGCTGTAATCATTAAAATGGAAAAGAGAATCTTTAATTTGATATTCATTTTAGGTTTCCCTAATATTATTGCCTTTATTATTTTTCATTTTAAAATTATAAGTTCTATCTGCCAAGCATATCTTTCAGTGCAAAAAAAAGTGTTTCATTTTGAAATGAGAACCCATTGTCCAAAAGCTTTTCAGGTCTCACCCGTGTACTGGTCAAAAGGGTTTCTTTTCCCAATTCCCCCCACAAGGCTAAGGCCACAAATTTGGGGATGGTAAAAAATACCTTTTTTGAAAAAACCCTGGCCAGTGTTTTTGAAAACTCGTTATTGGTGACAGGATCTGGAGCGGTCAAATTTACGGGTCCCTTGATTTTATCATGACTCAATATGTATAAGATGCCTGATATTACATCTTCCATACTGATCCAACTCATATATTGTCTGCCATGGGAAAGTCTCACCCCACAACCTGTTTTAAACGGCAGTTCCATTCTTTTAAGGGCACCGCCGGCCGGGGTAAGCACGACACCGATCCTGAGTTGAATGGTTCTGATCCCCGACTTTTGTGCACCCATGGAGGCATCTTCCCATAGTTTGCAAACCTTTGAAATAAAACAATCTCCCATATCATCGGTTTCGCTTAAGGCCTTATCTTTTCTTTCACCATAAAAGCCGATTGCAGAAGACGAAATAAAGACATCCGGTTTTGGGTCAAGGTCTGCCATTTTCTTCACAAGCAGCCGGGTTGGAATTATCCTGGAGTCAATAATCCTTTTTTTTTGCTTATCCGTCCATCTGCCCCTTGAAATATCAACACCGTTCAAATTAATGACGGCATCAAAAGGACCTGCCTTTTCAAGGTCAAGTACGCCTTTGTATGGATCCCAGAAAATTTCATCCTCTAAAAGAGTATCCTCTTTTCGAACCAGTCGGATCACCTCATGGCCACAGGTTCTCAAAAACGGGACCAATATGCTTCCTATGGTTCCACTGGCACCGGAAATAAGAATTCTTTTCTTTTTGATTTTGTCCACATGATGTTCAAGATCATATTTGAGCACCCCGTGCCTGTAGCTGAACATTCGCTTAAATTCTTTTTTGGCAAATCCATAAAACGGCCGGCTTAAAAATCCAAACGGCAGTTCAAACTCAACCTTATCTTCCATGATTGAACCCGCGTTACCATCCGCTATAAACCTATGGGTATGTTCCCATTTGGAAAACGGTCCTTTTACCTGCCGGTCTTTAAACATTTTGTTTTCCTGATACTCTATATGCTCGGCCTCCCAGATCATGGGTATCTTAAAGAGACGTAACCTGAATGCTACTTTTACTCCCTTTTGAATCCCTTCTCCGCTGCGGGAGATCATTTTCAAGGGTGCCCATGGCGGTGTCAACCTTGAGATGGCTCCTTTTCTGGCATGCCATGAAAAAAGAATTTCAACAGGCGTATTGATTTTTGTTCTTTTTATATAAACATTATGACCCATATTTTACTCTATTGAATAAATGATTCATTGATTTTACGCATCTTATACTATAATAATAAGCTTCAAGTTAAAACCCTTTTTATCAAGAGGGGAAAACTCAAATTTGAGGCACACTCTTTGCATTAATTGAGAACAATAAAACGAGTTTGGTAAAATGTTTAAATCGATTAATTTTCATTAAGGGAGGCACAAATAAATGTATAAACCCATTGAAATAGCGGAGGGGATATATTCCGTTGGATGCCGTGACTGGGATATCAGGGATTTCCATGGTTATTCCACCTATGAAGGTACAACCTATAATGCATTTCTGGTGCTGGGTGAAAAAAATGTTCTCATTGATACGGTAAAAGAAAAATTTTCAGATGAATTTTTGTCCAATATCAGTAAAATTATTGACCCAAAAGATATTGACATAGTTATCAGTAACCATACGGAAATGGATCACTCCGGATCCATCCCCAAACTGATGCAAAAAATTGGGGAAGACAAACCCCTCTATTGTTCAAAAATGGGTGCAAAAAATCTGAAAAGCCATTTTAACCGGGACTTTAATTTCCAGGTTGTGGGAAGTGGTGATGAACTCAAAGTCGGAAACAGAACATTCTCTTTTCTTGAGACAAGAATGCTTCACTGGCCGGACAGTATGTTTACCTATCTTGTGGATGACGCCATCCTGTTTTCCAGCGATGCCTTTGGCCAGCACTATGCTGGTGACAAGTTCTTTGATGACGAAATCGGAGATGAAATCATTCCCCATGCAAGAAAGTATTATGCCAATATTCTTCTTCATTTCTCACAAAGGGTACAGGCACTTTTAAAAGATGTTGCAAAAATGAATCTGAAAATCAATATGATCTGCCCGGATCATGGCATCATCTGGCGGGATAACCCGTCTAAAATTATTGAGGCCTATGATAAATGGTCCAGACAGAAACCAACAAACAAGGTGGTTGTCATCTTTGACTCCATGTGGGACAGTACAACCAAGATGGCCCGATCCATTACCAGTGGTATTGAGTCGGAAGATGTGGCGGTAAGGCTCATGAACACCAGAAAATGGCATAGAAGCGATATTATGACAGAAATTATTGATGCCGGGGCAATTGCTGTGGGTTCTCCGACTCTCAATAACGGTATTTTCCCTGTTATTGCAGACGTCATGACATATATCAAAGGCTTGCGGCCCCAGAATAAAATTGCGGCTGCATTCGGTTCTTATGGTTGGAGCGGCGAAGCAGTAAAAATCCTGAATAAGGAATTTTCTGAAATGAAACTGGATATTATTGACGATGGTGTTAAAGTTCAATATGTTCCAGATAAAGATGATCTGAACAGATGTTTTGATCTGGGCGTAAAAATAGCTAAAATATTAAAGGAACGGTTATCATAAAAAAAGAGATGACCCGGAGGGAAAGATGCCTAACGAATTTAATGCAAATGATATTTTTGAAATTGCTGTAAAAATTGAACAGAATGGCGCGAAATTTTACCGGAATGCTGCAAAACAAGTGGAAGAGGAAAAACACAAAAAATTTCTCCTTGAGTTAGCTTCGATGGAAGACGATCATGAAACGACCTTTACCAATATGCAAAAAGAATTAAAAAATGAGGAGACATTTTCTACAACATTTGATCCTGATGATGAGAATGCCCTTTATCTAAAAGCACTTGCTGACATCCGGGTCTTTTCTGAAAAAGAGTTGATTGATAACAGCTTTAAAAGCATATTGGGTACCGCTATTCAGGCAGAGAAAGATTCCATTACGTTTTATCTTGGAATAAAAGAACTGGTTCCCGAAAAACTTGGTAAATCAAAGGTTGACAATATTATCAAGGAAGAAATGAACCATATCAAGCTTCTTGCAGGAAAATTGACTGAATAATATTAACTTTTCACTTTAAAAACCCATAGTACCTTAGTTTTATCTATACTATGGGTTTTTATTATTTATTTGAACGAGCCTTAAGATTTCCAAAGACCGTGGAGATTACAATAGGCCCTTGCAACAACTTTAGCAGCATCGGTTTTAAATTGGGCTTCAGGCGCACTTGTCGGTGTCAGCATCTGTCTTTGTACAAACGTATTGTCTTCGGAAGTAAGCTCAATCCACTCTATCCAGTGATCATTCCCCATGGGGTGAGCGACACTGCCGACCTTCACCAAATACCCGCCATCAATTTTTTCAATCACAGGGATATGTTTTTCCAGTGCCGCATCTATCGTATTTTCAACCAGACGGTCCATTGCTTGGCCACAACACATGACCGGCGGTTTTTCGCCATGAAGGACCTGTACGATATTTCCACATTTGCTGCATTTATAAATACCAAGTTGTTCAGCCATAATTTTTCTCCTTTTGTTTTATTATTGTTCTAATTGATCGAAATAAAGATAAATTTAAAAAAGATAAATGAAAAATCAAATAAAAGTATATAAAAACCTTATATGCTATTTACAACAAATTTTCCAGAAATATTTCAGACTGATTAATTTTTAAAAACCCGTTGAAATTTTTTTTCGCCAATTTGTCTTCAACATTGGTAATTTCTTTGAAAATAGATGCCATTTGATAGTAAATCTCATTTTGAGATTTCAAAGCAAAGTAGGAATTGGCAGATTGGACAGTTTTCTTTCCAACTTTAGATTTAGCCATCTTTTATCTCCCTGAATTTTTTATTATCCTTTCTATATTCAGTCTTTGCAAACGCCATGCCAGTTAATCAAACCAGATGCTATCTTCGCGAAAGTCCCTTTAGTTCAACAAATCGCAACACTTGATAAATGTGAAATACTATTAAAAAAGACGACAGAGACATTCATGTCTCAAATAATCGTACCAACAATCCGCAACAAACAATACAAATGTGTACCAAACGAATCTTCATAAATTCTTCATTTTCATCATTAAAGAATTCTTGCAATCTGTGATTCCAATTGTTCTTTTGGTAATGCGCCCATCAGCGTATCAATGATCCGGCCATTTTTTACCAGCAATATGGTCGGAATACTTGAGATGGAATATCTCGACCCGATCCCGGGGTTATCGTCCACATTGAGCTTGGCTATTTTCAACCTTGCCCTGTATTTTACGGCAAGCTCATCCAGGACCGGGCCAATCGCCTTGCAGGGGCCACACCAGGGTGCCCAGCAATCCACCAGTACAGGAAGTGTTGAAGCCAACACCTCCCGATCAAAGGTGCTGTCCGTAACATTGACCGGCTGGCTTAATATTGCTGCCGACAATACCTTCCCGCATTTCCCGCATTTTGGACTTTCATCTATCCGTGATCCTGGCACCCTGTTTTTTGTTCCACATTTCAAACATGCCAATATCAAGTTGTTATCATTCATTATAATATCCTAAATCAATGCAGTGATACTTTTCCCATAATCCTGGGCTGCCTGGATGGCGCCTTCAATCCAACTCGCCTTGAGCATCAAAGGACCCGACACCATTTTCATGCCAAAAATATGTTCCATGGTCTCAAATATTCTTCCCGGTGCCTCACCACTCCATCCATAAGCACCAAAAGCACCGCCGGGTTTATCTTTAAGCTGAGCTCTTTCTGAAATAAACAGAATCTGTTTCATGGATGTAATCATTTCACCATGATAGGTTGCCGAACCAAATGCATATCCGTCATAGCCTTTTAAATCGTCTTCACTCTTAATCTGGCTTGTTTTTTTTACATCAGCCTCATGTCCTGAGATACGCACACCTTCTGCGATCAATTGGGCAATTTCTTTTGTCTCGTCAGCTCTTGATGCATACACTACCAAAACTTTTCCCATTTCTTCTCCTTTATTCAATTATGTTTGAATATAATCCTTGAATCTGCCATCTTGACGTTCTTTGTTCCGGTCATAAACATGGCTTTTTTCAACGTCTTTTTAATATGTTCAAGATGCAGTTGCACCCCAAGAGCTCCGGCACCGACAGCGGCCCGGATAATATCCCTTCCCAAAAAAACAGCATCAGCGCCCAGTGCCAGCATCTTCAACACATCATATCCTGTTCTCACGCCACCATCCGCTGTAATCGTAACAGAATTCCCGAGTTTCTTCCTGATCAGAGGCAGTATGGCAGCAACCCCGGGGGTTGAATCCATGACCCGTCCCCCATGATTGGATACAGCAATAACTGAAGCGCCTGCATCTGCACATTTCTGTGCTTCATCCGGAATCATGATCCCCTTGGCAATAAAGGGCAATGCTGTAAACTTTACCAGTTCTTCAATTTCTTTGACATTCTTTTTAAATACGGGTTGTCCATGCAACGCCATAATGGTTGATCCACAGCCATCCAGATCAACACCTACAGCTTTACAGCCATAGTTTTCAGCTTTTTCAATAAGTTTTTTTAAGACATCCTGGGACCTTGGTTTGAATATAGGAATGCCATACCCGTCGCAAATTTTCATGGCATTTAACGACGGATTATCCTCGGGTGTATAAAACCATGTATCCCCCCGAAGTCCTATGGTACCCGCTTCTTTTGACCCTTTTAATACAGATGTGCAGAACATGGTTTCATCCAGGGCATCATTATATTTCTGAACTCCTGCCGTGGATGAGGACAGCACCGGAAATTTGAGATCAATGCCTATAAAAGAGCAGGAGGTATCCGGTTCAAAATGATTTCCCAATACCGACATATTTAATTGGATATCTGCAAGGGCTTCTGCATTTGCTCTGAAAGACAGTCCCTGTCCGACACCACCAAGCCCGATGGGCTTTCCATATGCTTCACGCTGGCATATCTTATCGAAGCTGCCGTCACATGACGGATATGCCGCACAGATTCCCTTGAGCTTTTTCCTGGCCAAATCCCTGACCTGTTCAAGGGATTGAGGAACCTCTTCCATATTCATAATCATTCTATCGTCTGCATGACAAACCTCACATGTGGTGGGTTTGTTTTCACCATTAAATGTTTCATGACAAACAGAACAATACCACTGTTTCATTGATCTTCTCCTTTTTTTGATTTAGGATCTGCCAAGAATATCATTCAATCGGATTTTAGCAAAGCAGTATTCAAAAATAGGGTTCTTTTTTAATTCCTCCAACCTCTCATATTCTATAAAAAGGCCTTTCATGTTTTATAAAAATAGTTCTGCAAAATCCAGACCAACTGTGTCTTGATAATTTTTAACATATTTGTTCAAATTTTGTCAGGCAAATCAGATGACGGGTTTTTACTTTAACCTTGCAAATCTGGCATAAATTGTGCAATATTTATTGTCTTAAATTCGCTGCAACAGGAATATTTCTTAAACCATTTGCCATCAAAGGAGAAATTAATGGCCAAGAATAAAACAATATTATATGCATTAAGTACCTGCAGCCATTGCAAATCAACCAAAAGGCTTCTTTCCGAATGCAATGTTGAATATGAATATATCGAGGTAGATGATATGGAAGGAAAAGAGAGAAAAGCAATTCTGGCGGATATTAGAGAGCTGAATCCCCGCTGTTCTTTTCCTACTATTAAAATTAACGACATTGTCATTGTCGGATATAAAGAAAAACAAATAAAGGAGGCTTTAGGGATTAAAGATGAAAGTTGAACAATTATATACAACATTAAAAAAATCCCAGGAAGCAAAAGGCATTTATTTTAATAAGGACAAGGATCTGGTGTTTGAGCTTCTTGAATCACTTATATTAAATAAGGAACGATATGGATATATGGCCTGCCCCTGCAGGCTTGCCTGTGGTGACAGGAAAAAGGACAAAGATATAATCTGTCCCTGCGATTACCGGGCACCTGACCTGGAAGAATTCGGGGCCTGTTTTTGCGGACTTTATATATCAAAAGTGCTTCATAACAATGAAATTGAGTCGCAATATATCCCTGAAAGAAGACCCCCTGAAAAAATATTTTAATTTTTAAGGAGAGACTCATGGACGAATGTATATTACCGGTTATAAATACCGGCCTTCGCGGTGTTGATGTGGCCAGTTCAAAAATTTGCGATGTTCGGGGAAAAGAAGGAACGCTGATCTATCGAGGGTTTTTGATTGAAGACCTGGCCCAAAATGCTAGTTTTGAAGAAGTCTGTTTTCTTTTATTATATGAAAGACTCCCCAAAAAACAGGAATTGGAGGATTTTAATCAAAGCCTGAAACAGAAAAGAAAGATTCCGGAAAATATCTTTTCTTTTCTTAAAACGCTTCCCCCTGAAATGAACCCCATGGATGTCCTGCAAATGGCGACCCCTTTGTTGATGCAAACCGATCAAACCATTGGGGAGCCGGAAATTGAAAACATTCTCTTCAGTGCTGAAAATCTTATTGCAGGAATAGCGACCATTACTGCTGCATGGGACCGGATCAGGAACAAAAAGAACGTGGTTTTGCCAGATAATGAATTAAACCATGCGACAAATTTTTTATATATGCTCAATGGGGAAAGGCCTGATGATGAAACAGCCCGGTTTTTCGACACAAGCCTTGTCCTGCATGCGGAACACTCCTTTAATGCCTCCACGTTTACGGCAAGGCAGGTGGCCTCCACCAGGGCCCATATATATGCCGCCATATCTGCAGCAATCGGTTCTCTTTCAGGCGCCCTTCACGGTGGTGCCAATGTCAGGGTCATGAAAATGTTAAAAGAAATCGGCTCTGTTGAAAAAATCGATGCCTACATCAACGACATATTAAGCGCTAAAGGGCTCATCATGGGTCTGGGGCATGCGGTTTACCAGACAGATGACCCCAGGGCCGTCATTCTTGCGCCCATGAGTAAAAAAATGGGACAGATCGCCAAACAACCCTTATGGTATGAACTTTCAAGAGAACTTGAGAAAAAAGGAAAGGCTGCCTTTAAGGCAGAAAAACAAAGAGAAATCTTTAGTAATGTTGATTTTTACAGCGCCTCCCTTTTCTATGCCATGGGCATTGCCACAGATCTTTTTTCACCCCTGTTTGCTATTTCAAGGGTGAGTGGATGGGCAGCCCATGTCATTGAAGAACAATATGCCATGGCCGCACCGAAACCATCCCTTTACAGGCCGGGAGCAGAATATGTCGGTGACTATTGCGGACCTGATGAATGTGTATTTATAGATATGGATAATCGTTAAAACCAAAAAAGGATTACAAATATGAAAGAATGGCAATGCAGTATCTGCAAATATATCCACAAAGGAGAAACCCCTCCTGAAAAATGCCCGGTTTGCGGTGCACCCGCAAGCAAGTTTGTAGAAATCAACAAGGTTTCCATCCCGGAAAAGACCTCAAAAGAAAAAAGGACTGAGGTAAAATCCGGACCAGACAGTCCTGAAAAAAAAGAGGTTTTAAAGTCAGTCCCTGGCATTAAAGAAACAGGTTTTAAAAAAATACAATCCTTGCTGGTCAAGCACCACGCCCACCCGATTTCCGTGCACACACCCAATGGGATACTACCTGTAGCCGTACTCCTGTGGCTGATGGCCTGGATGTTTGGCTATGACCTTTTTTCCAGGGTGGCTTTCATTAATATGATCTTTGTTATTGTTACCCTTCCTTTTGTGATCTTCACAGGTGTTCTTGAATGGAAGAAAAAATATAATGGTGTCCTGACAATGATTTTTAAATTAAAAATCATGGCAGCCACCCTGACCACTGTTTCATGTACAATAAGTCTTGTCTGGTACCTGATAGACCCCCAAATTATATCATCGCCCAAAGCCTGGGTATTTATTCTCATAAATATTATTATGCTGATTGCCGTCGGCATTGCAGGACATATTGGCGGCAAACTGGTATTTAAAGATTAATCATTCAGATCAAAAGGAATTTCCATGGAAAATATCATTCAATTAAATGGAGACGGGTCATTATCTGTTCCCGCCACACCTGTTATCCCGTATATATCCGGGGACGGCACAGGACCCGACATATGGAACGCAGCCAGGATTGTGCTGGACGAAGCTGTCAAGACGGCTTATGGAAATGATAAAAAAATTATTTTCAAAAAAATTCTTGCCGGCGAAGAAGCCTATGAAAAAACAGGAGAATGGCTCCCTAAGGAGACACTGGAACAGATCCAAAAACACAAAGTCGCTATCAAGGGTCCATTAACCACCCCTGTGGGGCATGGCATGAGAAGTCTTAACGTGGCCATTCGACAGGATCTTGATCTGTTTGCCTGCATCCGTCCTGCAAAATATATCAAGGGTGTTCCATCTCCCTGTAATGAACCGGAAAAAATTGATATGGTCATTTTCAGGGAAAACACTGAAGATCTATATCTGGGAATTGAATGGGAAGCCGGCACCAAAGAGGCAAAAGATGCTGCCGCCTTTGTTAATCAGCGAACAAATAAAAATCTTGATGAAAGCACCACAGGAATAGGGATTAAACCCATCAGCGAACAAAATACCAAACGCCTGATAAGAAAGGCCATCCACTTTGCCGTTGATCATCATAGAAAAAGTGTCACCATTATGCACAAAGGCAATATCATGAAATTTACCGAAGGTGCATTTTTAAAATGGGGATATGAAGTTGGGGAAAATGAGTTCAAAGACGTCAT
>NZ_JAUWQB010000089.1 GCF_030611305.1 Desulfobacula sp.
CCCTGATCAGCCATCAAAAAAATAAAAAACCTCGTTGCGCTTGATGGCTCAAGCAGATAGAATGTTTTTGGACAAAAAAACTATCATCAACGAGGTGAAATCAATATGACACAAGGCGTGTTACCATTCAAGTACGAAGAAGAAAAAAGTAAGAGCGGGATGACAGCGCTGGCCGGGTTGCCGATATACCTTGATCTTGCCAGGGTGCTCGGGCTTTCTGCATCAATTCAAAAGCATGTGAAGATACGAGAGAACAGTCAGGGCTGGACAGACTCACAGGCTTTAACATCATTGATTCTGTTGAATCTGGCGGGCGGAACCGGCGTTGATGATTTAAAGATACTGAATGCTGATCCGGGGTTCTGTGAGGTATTGCGCAAAACAGAATTATATGGCTTTAAGCGCAAAGAGCGCCGGGAACTGGAGAGAAGATGGCGCAAAGAAAAGAAGCGTTTTGTTCCCTCACCTTCAGCAATGTTCAGATACCTGTCAAAATTTCATGATGCCGATCAGGAAAAAGAGAGAGAAGCATGTGTAACAAAGGCATTCATACCGACACCAAACAACTATCTGGAAGGACTGGTAAAGGTTAATACGGATTTATGCGATGCATTAAACTCAGTCCAACCTCATAAAACAGCCACCCTGGATATGGATGCAACCCTTGTGGAGACAGCCAAGAAGGATGCTCTATACTGTTACAAGGGATTTAAATCCTATCAGCCTTTAAATACGTGGTGGGCGGAACAGGGGATTATCCTGCATACTGAATTTCGAGATGGCAATGTTCCTGCTGGATATGAACAGTTGAGGGTATTTAAAGAAGCTCTGGCATGCCTTCCAAAAAACGTTGAAACGGTAAGGTTAAGGTCTGATACTGCAGGATATCAGCATGAGCTTTTAAAATACTGTGAAATGGGTAGCAACAAGCGTTTTGGAAGAATCGAGTTTGCCATCGGATGCTATGTTGGAAAAAGTTTTAAAGAAGCCGCCGCACAAGTATCAGAAACAGACTGGCATCCGATGTACAAGACAGTGGGCACAAAACAAATAGAAACAGGAACTCAGTGGGCCGAAATCTGCTTTGTTCCCAATAAAATCGGTCATAGTAAAAATGGGCCTGAGTATCGATATTTGGCCAAAAGACAGCTATTGACCGAGCAACTGATCTTACCAGGCATGGAAGATCCTCAATTGTCTCTGCCATTTCCTACCATGGAAATGAACAGCAGCCGGTATAAGGTTTTTGGAGTTGTGACCAACATATCAGAGGCAAAAATGAACGGAGAGGAACTTATTCACTGGCTTCATGCACGCTGCGGAAAAAGCGAAGAAGTTCATTCCGTCATGAAAGCGGATCTTGCCGGGGGAACGTTGCCTTCGGCAGATTTTGGAAAAAATGCAGCCTGGTGGTGGATTATGATACTCTCGTTAAACTTGAATCTAATGATGAAAAAGCTGGCATTGGAACCTTCAATGGCAAATAAAAGGATGAAGGCGATCCGATTTTCAATCATCAATCTGCCTGGCCGGGTCATCAAAAGATCCCGCGAGCTTTTGTTAAGAATATCCCAGGGGCACCCATCCTTTAAACTATTGATAGATGCCCGCAAACGAATTGCTATGTTGCAGCCGGTGCCATCAGGATAATTATGAGATTTTTTTTCAATAACCCGTGCAGGAAAATGAATATCAATAGGATAGGTATGCCCAAAATTAGTCAAGAAAACGAATTAAACGCTCCAAAACCGGTAACCCGGCACAAAATCCACCCCACCCCCTGAAAAAAACTCCCAAAATGAACCTTGGTGGGGAATAAATAAATTAGGCGGTGGATTTTGGTAACCGGACACCATTGAAAAAAACTAGAAATAGGGGTATGATAGTTATGACCATCTTTTCATTTTTGCAAGTGTTTCATGTTTCGTCTTACCAGGCAGGGATGGGGGTTGGTATGTTTAAATATAGGAGGTGATAAATGTCTATGATACAAAATAACATCCATCAAAACAGGTTCTCAATTCAGACGTTATGCAATATTCTAAAACCCGTTCTTGGTATCGAATTGATGGTTATTGATCAATCATTGATTGCAATAGCCGGTACTGGACCTTATGAAAAGAATGTAGGGTCAAAGCGACCGCGAGAATCTTATGTGGATATCTCGTTGAAGTCTGGAGAAACTTTCCATATCAATACGCCCAGAGAAACAGAACAATGCTTAAGATGCGAATTAAGATCTCATTGCGTTTATACATCCGTTATCTCCTGTCCTCTATTATATAGTGATCAAACAGTCGGACTTTTTGGATTTTTAGGGTATGACGGAGCCCAACGAAAAACGATGGAAGACAAGAATTTGTTTTTAGCCAGCCTTACAAAAGATGTGGGCAAATACATAGTAAACAGCTTTTGGGGCCATGAATTATCTTATTCCGATTTTATATCTTCAAGTGGAATGAATAATATCATCAATTCCATTGAAGAGGGAATCATCATAACGGATAGCAAGGATAATATCATCAACGTTAACCAGTTTGCTGAAAAAACGCTTAATTTCAACCATAAGGAGTGTTTAGGTAGGGGAATCAATATTTTTGGCAGTGACTTGGAGATTGATGGCGCTTACCCAGCACTCAACCGAGAAAGGAACATCCACCAATCCAAATATGTCGCCAAGGCAAGTTTGATTCTTTACAAGGATCAACCAGTAGGCCAGGTTCTTCGATTACAAAAGGATGAGAAGAGAAAGACATCTTCGAAGGTATACAGTTTTAACAGAATAGCAATTAACTCCAGAATTATTGGGATATCTGAACCCATTCTTAAATTAAAGAAGGTCATTACTAAAGTCGCTGTAAATAATTCAAAAATCCTCATTACCGGAGAGACAGGCACTGGAAAAGAACTCATTGCACGCCTCATACACTACAAAAGCCCAAGGTATCTCGGTCCTTTTATTACCCTGAACTGCGGTGCACTTCCAGAAACGCTTATTGAAAGTGAACTATTTGGATATGAAAAGGGAGCCTTCACCGGTTCACACAAAGCTGGAAAGGTTGGGAAGTTTGAATTGGCAGATAAGGGAACCATCTTTTTGGACGAAATCGGTAATTTATCGCTGACGGGTCAGGCTAAAATCCTTCGAATCCTGGATAACAATATCCTGGAGAAAATAGGTAGTGTAACTCCAATTGAGGTAGATATAAGACTCATCAGCGCCACCAATAAAGATTTGCCCCAAATGGTGAAAAAAGGGATCTTTCTGGAAGATCTTTATTATCGTTTAAATGTTGTGCAACTTGTGGCACCTCCATTGAGAGAAAGAAAAACGGATATCCCTTTGTTGTTAGACTTTTTCATTAAAGAGAACAATCTGAGATTTAACGGAAATTTGCAGGGCTTTACTAGTGAAGCCATGATCTATCTTATCCATTTACAATGGCATGGAAATGTGCGGGAGCTAAAAAATGTAATAGAATACGCATGTAATGTTAAAAATAGTGGATTTGCCGGCCTTGATGATTTGCCCCCATATATGTTTCAGTTTAGGAATGGCCTTGAAAAAAAAGTGCAGGGAATTATTAATACGGAAAAACTCATGGTTGAAGAAGCTATCCGAATATTCGGGAATTCAACCACGGGGAAACAGAAAGCAGCCAAGTACCTGGGGATTAGTGTTTCCACTTTATATCGGCGTCTAACCGTACAATCTCCGAAAGAAAAAAGTAGCAGAGATAGTGTCTGAATGAAAATTTTAAAAGCCACTTCCTCCTATATTGGGTTCAGGACATATTATTATCTTATTTTTTTTGAGGAATCCCTTTATCATCCCATCCCCTGACCCTGTAATAATCTTTTACCATGGTGTTTAAATCGTCTCTGGTAATGCCTTTGCCTTGTTCAAGGTTCTGATCAAACAGCCTTGGTGGAAGGGTATCATCGTTAAATGTCAGGCCTTCCTGAATATTAAAACGTCGGGTATTATCAGTGATTAAAGCGGCTATTTTTTCAAGTTCTTCTTTATTCATATCTATTCCGGTTGTCAGTGATACGATTTTTGACAATTCATCCCATGTATAAAAATCTCTGTAAAACCTGCATATGATCAATGAATCAAATAAAGTACATCTATCCTCAAAATCCTTGAAAAGTTCTGCCTTCCCTTCGATTTTCTCAGGGGCGATCATGCCGGATATTTCAGCTTTATAAAAGGTGGATCTGAGATGGCATGCACCCCGGTCGCTTACGGCATAGGCCAGCCCCATGCCCTTGAGAATCCTTGGATCATACCCCGCAGGTTCCATGCCTTTGACATGGATGGTAAAATCCTCCATGCCAAGTTTTTCACCTGCGGATTTAATTCCATCGGCAAGGAGTTCTCCAATTCCCTCACGGCGGACAATTTTATGAAGGATATCAGCCACACTATCAGCAGAACCATAATCCAGGCTGTCAGAAATTTTTTTCTGTTTTGAGGCCTCAATGGCAAAGGCAGCAAGATTTCCTGAAGAAATTGTATCAATACCAAGCCTGTCGCATATGCTATTCAGAAAGGCAATTTCCCGGATGTCACTTATCATGCAAAGCCCGCCAAAGGCATATATGGTTTCATATTCAGGGCCTTCAAGGGCAAGCCCCTTATGCCGCCCATCCTGAACCCTGGTTAATTTCCCGCATCCCATGAAACAATTCTTGCAGGCATGGGGGACGGGATTGAGCTTTTCTGCCATGGCCTTAGCATTTATATCATCTATTCTGTCAAATTTTCCTTTTTGCCAGTACTTTGTGGGAAATGCCCCGGCATTGTTCATAACGTCCACCATCATGGGCGTACCTAAATTCCTGTAAGCATGGGTTGCCTTATTGTCTTTCAATAATTTCAGCTTATTGCGATTATAGATTTTAATTCCTTCATGATCGGCAAGGGGGCGTTTTTTTTCACCAAAAAAAGAAATACCTTTTATTTTTTTTGATCCCATGACAGCACCCATTCCTGTTCTGCCTGCCACTCTCCATTTGTCGTTTTTTATAACGGCAAATCTGACAAGATTTTCTCCGGCAGGTCCTATGACCATTACACCGCAGTTTGAAGCACTGGATTTTTTTTTAATATATTCTTCCGTTTCAAAGGTGTCCTTCCCCCATATTTCCCCGGCGCTGTGGAAAAAAACATTTTTTTCGATAATTTCAAGCCATACCGGTTCAGGGGAGGCACCTTTTATTATAATGGCATCAAATCCGGTTCGACTCAGGGGAAGCGCCAGACTTCCTCCAGAGTAGGATTCACCATAAAAAGAAGTTAAAGGAGATTTGCAGAAAATTCCATGGCGGCAGGACCCATATATGGAGCTGTCCGTGGCAGGGCCTACAGCGATAATAATATGATTATCAGGCCCTAATGGATCAACTCCGGGGGGATTATATTTTAGCAGTAGAGCTGTCGCAAGCCCCTTGCCCCCAAGCGTGGATTTTATTATATCCCTGTCAATTTCTTTGACAGAGAATGTTTTTTCTGTCAGATCTGCAATAAGCAGTTTATGGAAAAATCCTTTCATGACGTTACCCTTTTTTATTGTTATATAAGAAAATTTATGTCCATTTCTCGAATAGTCTTGGCATTCTTGCACCAGGCCCAATCCTTTATTCACAACTCATGATCCCGGCTATACAATTGACGACAAAATATCAGTGCCGTCTATAGCTAATCCAGCCCCAAAAGCCGTGCAGGATTCTTGGAGGCAACTTTTCTCAGATCCTTTTCGCTAACACCCACTGCCAGCAAATTGGCAATAAACATTGCATACCCCTCCACGGGGGAAGGATTGACGATTTGACCAAAATCAGAAAATATTAGGCATCGGTCAAATCCAACCGCCCCCATCATCTTTGCAATTTCTTTTGGGTGTTGTCGGTCAAACAATGGCATGCAAGGAAGGAAGGCGTAACTGGTATATATATTATCATTTTTTGCAACTAACTCTTTTTGTTCAGCGATAGTCATTCGGTTTACGCTACAATTAGGATGCGTGACAATTATTTTTTTTACGCCAATACTCAAGGCTTCGTCAATGAGCATCGCGCATTCATAGGCTGAAAGATGAGATGTGTCCAGTACTGCATCGTTTTCCGCTATCAATTTCAGGATTTGCTTAACCTCCGGTTTAATATTGCTTCCGCATGGCCACTCGTTAAGCACTGTAAGCCCTTTTTGTGGCTCGTGTAGTTTAACAAATGGCAAGAGCCAAGGTGTTTCTCGAGTTACATGAACTTTTTCTATGGTCAAGGATGAATCCATACTTGGCATCCATACTATTTTTGCACCCAGTAACAGAGCTTTCTCAACAGCCTCTGGATTAAAACCACCAACGGCATAATTGAGTACAATCCCGCCAATGAGTATCAGGTCATCTCTAACAAACTTTCCAACTAACTTCACCCGGTCAGCAGTAGTGGTGTTATGGTCTTTGAATGCAAGAGCCTTCATCCCTGCCGCGCTTGCCTCTTCTGCTACCTCAATCAAGTCATGTTGACGCCGCACTACATCTGGTCCCGCATGAACATGGAGATCACATGCCCCTAACATAAGGTCTTTCGCCTGATTCCACATTATTTCCTCCCATGAAAAAGCACAGGTCAGTAGTTAAATTGACCTTTTTGGCATTATTCTTTTATGTCTATCAAAAGAGACGGATCCTTTCATCTCTTTTCAAATCCTGCCCCGGTGCAATTGGGTTTGTCAAGGGCTCAACAGGTGTTCATATTGACCCTTGATAAACCCAATTGCGGAGGCTGTAACGATGGATATTACAATGATGATTTCGCTATACTGAACAATTAGAACCGTCTGGCATTCTTTTGGAATCTGACAGCACAAACCATCCAAAATCAATTTGCTTATTATCTCATCCTATCTTTTATTCCTCTTATTTATTGATTTTTATAATCAATCAGCCATGAACCTTGCCAGCGTATTGCGCGAAGACCTCTGGATCATGACCGAAGATGACCTTTGCATTTTCCCTATCGGCAATATTTTTAAGTTTAGCCAAACTTCTAAACCACCCTGGCATGTCGCGTATCAACCATCCCGGAGCCCTCTGATCAACCCAGTTTTCCTTGAAAAATATAGTATCCGAAGTAAATAAAAAGGTTTCCAAGTCGTTGAGCTTCGCTTTCATCGCCAACAAACCGGGTGTATGCCCTGGTGTCTTGTATAATGTGATACCCTCAAACAATTCGAATTCATCTCCATGTACAGCCTGCCAGTTGAAAGCCGAATCGATGTAATGGGGAATATAAGCGCCGAAATCTTGTTTTGTTGCAATTGCATAAAAGGCATATTTGAGTTCGTCTTCATGTACATAAACAGGAACGTCCAGTCCTCTGAACAGCTCAAGTCCTCCAGCATGGTCCAGATGCATATGGCCAATGATTATTGCAGACACATCATTTACACTGTAACCGGCCTTTTTCAACTGGGTGTCCAGCCGGTTTTCCTCTTCGTACCTGGTAATATCAAAAACTTCTTTAACCGGGTCAGGCCAAAGTTCACTGTGATTCGAAGCCGGGCCAGCCTCATATAAAATCAGGCCTTTCTTGGGATGTTCGATTAACGCACCAATCATCTGATAGGCGCGTCGTTTCGATTTTGGCTCGGGGTTGCTTTTTGTTGCCACACCGGCAGCTTCAATTACCCAGCCTTCATCTGCAGTTAACGTACCGTAATCCAATAATCTCAGTTTCATAATGATGTCTCCTTTAAAGTTGTAGTTTCATCCAAATAGGCAACAGAGTCATGAAAAATTCACCAAATGCAATTAGTACTTGAGGCTACCGAACCCTTCTGTCACCATCCCACCATCGTCAATCCACTGTTGCATCCCACCCCACTTAAATGGTCCGAAAAGACCCTGGGCGACATCAAGACGATCGCGTTGAGCGCCGCCAAGCCACATCTGAACAATTTTATAATCCCGCATGTATTTTTCAACATGACCTTCATACACGTATCCGTACGAGCCCATCAACTCCATTGCACGATGGGTGCAGAAACCCGCTGTATCTCCGGCAAAAGACCTTGCTATGGAGCATTTGGCAACCATCTCTCGTGTCCATGGCGCGCCGTATGTGTCAGGGTGGCTTAGCTGCCAGGTGACAGAAAGAATATAATTCCTGGCAAGTTCAACCTTTCTCATCATTTCTGCCAGGATAGATGCAAAATATGAACGTTCTCTGACAGGAACACCGGCAATTTCCCTACCGCCGGTCCAATCTAAAGCGATTTCAAGGACAGCTTCGGAAACACCCACCAACCTTGCCGCACCGGCAAGTCTGCCAAGGCCGACAACGTACCCTTCAACTATTTTTCCACCCAGGTTTGGTTGATCCAAGTCCAAGACATACCGTTTGGGAAGTCTGACGTTATCGTAGACCAACTCACCATTTTCATCGGAATATGTCAGTCCCATCTTTTCAAAAGGCATAGTACAACTGAAGCCCTTTGCGTCCGGCGGGACGAATACGATTCCAACTCCTTCTGCCCCCATTTGGGGATCACGTTGTACGACAGTCCAGTAGCCGATATGGCCTTTCAGGTAATCACTCTGGAATCGATCAATGGGTCCCGCAGGCCCGGGCCATAGCTTGCGCCCGTTAATGACGACTTCGTCTCCCTGAATCTCCATTCGTGTGCGAATCGTTCGAAAATCAAATGCAGGATCTTCTATGCTGGCGCCACCCGATGGCTCGCTGATCGCGGTGCATGCAGTCCAGGCGTCTTCACCGGTTATCTGGGGTGCAAACTCCTCAAGCAAATCGTCTCGTTGTGCGGCTACCATGAAGGAGACAACCCAATGTATTTTTCCTACCATTGTCGCTAGACCTATTTCGGCTCTAGAAAGCTCAATATTGATCATTTGCCGCACGACCGGCGATAATCCCAATCCACCGAATTTCTCCGGAAGATTCGAAGCTGTTAACCCCAGCTTCACACACTCTTTATAGTACTTATGCAGTGTTTCTATGCCAAGTTTCTCGTCTTTGTGCCATCCGCCCTCGAAATCATGACGGACAGGCATCAATGCCTTGTTGGTAAATTCCCTGATCGCTACTGCCATCGTTATATCTTCGTCCGTGCAGTAACATTTCGAATATTTGTACTTTGGATCAAGCATCTTGTAATAACCCTGTCCTACTTTTTTACCCATCCTCCTCCTCCTTGCATTAAAGTTTAACTTATAGTAATTTTTTTAGGAAGATTATTTGTAAACTTTTAAAAACCCTCTTCCCTACGAGTGTTTCAATCAAAATAATCACTATTTTTCACCACAGCTATAGACAAAAGCAATATGCATGCCAAGTTAACCTGGGATAGGTTTAAAGGAAATGATAAATTTTAATTGCCTGTCATTATTAAATTTGATGGAACAACCAAATTCTAAATGAGGTTCATTTATCAGAATCGAGGCTGTCAATAATTGTCGTAATGAGAAAAATATGAAGTCTGCGCTGTGGTAATTCTTAAAATTGATAAAACTGCATCAAGAATTACAGCCATGATTTTGGATAAAGGTGATTTAGAGTAAGCGTCCTTCGCATTAATTGTATTCATAGGGCTCAGTCCAAATAAAAATTTTTTAATACTACATATGGTACTTAAAACATGCATGATAACCACATAATTTTTCGCACAACCTACTGTTATTATGGTATAATGCCTTTAATTTTAATTGATGGAGACTTCACCATAATGATGCGAAAATTTCATACAGAATTTACTGCAAAAAACCTCACCGGCAATGCCGGGCTCCTCCTGCTTGGAAAATTTGCCGAAAAACTCAGGCTTCAGAAAATGTTAGGCAACCAGATAAGCATCAAAAGGGCGGCGCAAGCCACGTATAATGTCCAGGATGCTATAATGATGTTGATGTTTGGGGCTTTGGTTGGTGCCAAACACATAAGTCATATGGCCATGCTCCGATACGATGAAGCCCTCCGTTCCCTCTTCTGTTGGGACAAATTTCCTGACGATACAACCTTTGGACGCATTTTTAAATTGTTCTCTCAAAAAAATTGTTGTGAACTTTCCGAAGTAGAATCTCATGCTCGAACCAAAATATGGTCAAAAAAATGGTTCGGCAAAATCACACTGGATATGGATTCAACAGTTCGAGGCGTTTATGGAGGCCAAGAAGGAGCAGCCAAGGGATACAACTCTAAAAAGAAAGGACAAAAAAGCTACCACCCCCTGCTCTGCTTTATTGCTGAAAATCGTGAATGCTTTCATAGTTGGTTTCGCTCGGGGAATGCCTATTCTGCGAACGGTTCTGTAGATTTCATGAAAGAATGTTTTGCAAAACTCCCCAAACGGGTATGGAAAGTTTTTGTCCGGGCAGACAGTGCGTTTTTCAACGGTGATCTGTTCGATATACTGGAGGGCAAGGGCTGCCAATACCTGATAAAAGTTAGAATGAAGGGTTTGGTCATTCTTTTGGAAACTCAATCCTGGCGGCAGATAAAGAACAGACCGGGATATGAGAGCTGCCAATTCGATTACAAATGCTCAGGCTGGAAAAGGACAAGAACCTTTGTTGCTATCCGGAAGGTGGTTGAGATAGCCGAGGAAGACGACCTGTTTGGTATTACTGGTGTTCGGTATGAATATTTTTGTTACGCCTCAAATCTGAAACTAAGCCCTTGGGCAACCCATAAAAGATATGGACAACGTTCAACCAGTGAAAATTGGATAGAATGGTGCAAAAATCAAATGGCGTCGGGAAGTATGCTGACCCAGAGCTTCTGGGCGAACTCCGCCATGTTTCAAACTTGCATACTGGGTTACAATCTTATGGTTTGGATGATGTGGCTCAATAATGAAGAGGGGTTCAATGAAGAACCCAATACCGTTCGGATGATATTGATAAATGTGCCAGCTCGGATGACCTACAGGGGGAGGCAATGGACGCTCCGTTTACCATGGAATTACCCTTACCGGGAACGGTGGGAAAAACTGGAGGCATCCATCTACCAATTCAGCTTCGCCTAATAAAGAACAACTCAAATCGGCAATATAAAAATATTGGGGGGACAGTTATGTTTAAAGGGTGAATGACTTGGGCAAGATTTCAATTTTATCCATAAAAAATGACCTTGCCTGTGTGATTCGTGGCATATTTGGGACAAATTTGACTTTTTTGAGGCTGATGGCTACCGTACCCACATGATTTTTTGTTCTCTAAAGAAGTTCGAAAAATTACCTGAGATCCCGCCCAAAATCCCAAATTTTCTTACCTAAGTGAAAAAAGCCAGGCATCAGAAATTTAGAAAATATAGGTTTGTTAGCCTGAGACAGCAGGAACCGCTTCATGCCTTTTATCCTCCTCCCCCCTTTTGGGGGGGATAAGAGGGGGGGACATGTGTTATACCCTCATTGCCAAATTATTTAATAAAGGAGAAATAACACATGCCCCGATCATGGAAATCATTGATATCTGTTTTGTCAGAAATTACAAGAGAAAATTTAGATTCACTTGTTTGCTGTTCTCACTGTGGCAACTGCCATACTTATATAAAATGGGGGTTTTACAGCCGATATTTATTTAATGATAAACTAATAAATATCCAACGCTATCGCTGTGATAATGATCTATGCCCGTGCATGACCTTTTCAAACCTGCCACATGCAATTTTGCCCATAGTCAGAACTTCTTTGTGTATGTTGAAGCATGTCTTAAAAATGTATGAACAAGGAAAGAAGATTGCCGACATTGCCCGGCACACCAGCAGCAACTGGCCTCGAATGCAACGATGGATAGCTAAAGCATTGTCAATCCGGGAGTGGCTCAAACAAGAGTATGGCAATGGTTCACCTTGCCTGTCGCAATATAGGCAATGGACGTCATTTACCAGGGATTTTTCCTGGGCTTTTTACCCTGACAGGATGAGGTGAAAGTCCACCAACACAAAACGTATATTTAATAAAATCAGTCAGTTTGTTAACCCAACCTTCATTGTGTTTAATTTTTAATCATGGAGGTTTGAATGAACGAACAAAATGACAAAAATTTAGAGCTTGCCTTATGGCGCTATGGGATTATCAGCCCTCTTTTACATCGGGATGCCAATAATCTTCCTGCTGGAGAGTTGCTTGACCAGGCATCCTGGAACCGCTATGTGCACCCGAATGGGTTACATGTTACCCTGAGTGCTGAAACTCTCAGGAAATGGCTGTACCGGTATCTTCATTGGGGTCTGCCGGGCCTGATGGGCAAAACAAGATCTGATAAAGGTAACCATAAGATACCGGATGATATCACCTCAGCAATGGTTGCCATGCGGATGGAGTATCCGAGATGGACCATTGCAAGGATGATAAAACAACTTGCCCAAACCGGAAAATGGAACGGAAGAAAACCCAGTCGGTCTGCAATTTACAGGTATGCTAAGACTCATAACCTGCAAAGAGATCCCCATATAAATCCGGAACAGACAAGGCCATTCGCATTTGATCATTTTGGACAATTATGGCTGGCCGACTATCTCCACGGTCCTAAATTGTTCAATGGTAAGAAAAAACAAAAGACATATCTGCATGTCATCCTGGATGACTGCACCCGCTTTATCGTTCATGGTGGATTTTACCTGACCGAATCTGTTGAACCTTTAATTTATGATCTCATGGGGGCGGTCAGACGGTTTGGGATACCCCAACGTTTTTATACCGACAATGGAGCTGCGTATACCAGTCGGCACTTAAAAATATTATGCGCCAGAAGTGCAATCGACCTGGTTCATACCCCGCCATACAAGCCCCAGGGCCGGGGGAAAGTGGAACGGATCTTCAGGACCGTCAGAGATCAGTTCCTTTGTGATAAATTTAAATCGCTAAAACAGATCAATGATGCCTTTAAAATATGAATAAGCCAATATCATGAAACCCTTCACTCTTCTTTAAAATGTTCACCATTGCAAAAGAGGCTGCAGGTTAAAAATGTCTGCCGGATTTTACCGCCTTCAACCGACATTGATGCCTTGTTCAAGATGGAGCGCAGATGCAGGGTCTACAACGACTCGACCATCAGGTTCAAGAAAATAAAATATGAAGTTCCTGACTGCCTGCCGGGTTCACGGGTAACAATATATTATATGCCCTGGGACAAGACCTGTATCTACTATGGAAATGAAATGAGAAAAGCGCGTATTCTTGATCTTAGCGCAAATGCAAGGCGATTTGAACATCCAAACCAATAAAGGAAAATATAATGATAAACAATGGAGAATCTCCCGCAGAATTTTTTGATTACAAATATCATCCGTTTGCAGATACTTACCGGTTAAAGACCCCTTATCTGGGAGAACAGGATAACCGGTTTTTTAAAACAGCCCAATCTTTAATCTCTACAGGTAAAAGTTTTGCCCTGTCCGGGCCGTCCGGTGCAGGAAAGTCAACACTGGTCCACTATGTCTTATCGAGGCTTGATGCCAATTGCTACAGACCGGCTCTGGTCCATTATGGTGGCTTGCAGCGCAACGGTATGCTCAAGGCGATTGCCGATGTGCTCGGTGTGGTGACCAGTGGC
>NZ_JAUWQB010000098.1 GCF_030611305.1 Desulfobacula sp.
CCTACAGGTTTTGAACTCAGATTCGATACTCGGCCTGATTTTATTGGATATTTTTACAAAAATCGGTAAAAATGAACCTACAACTGTCGAACACGAGTTCAGATCTAAAAATAAACCTGATATTAAAAAAGCATGAAATAAAAGGAATAATATTGGATGAATAAACCGGGAAAACCTATCTTTTGGCACCAAGGGCTTTTCTTGCAGCCCCACCATTTTCAGCAAAATGACACTTTTATAAAATCTTTATTTACACCCCATAACCATTATCATACTCCTTTTTTTTGGGGGTGCGGTCAGATTCGCATTCAGGATGCATCGCTTTTGCAGCGGCTAATAGAGATTGAAAAATGTGAGCTTATTTTTCAGGATGGTACTTGGGTAAAATATCCCGAAAACGCGGTGATCCAGCCTCGATCCTTTGAAGACTTATCCTTTGATGTTGAAGGCGATACGCCGGTTACAGTTTATCTGGGAATTAGAAAATGGAATAACTTTGATAAAAATATAACATCAATAGATTCAAGTGAAAGCATTGATTCTGTTGGTACCCGTGGTGTTTCCTTTGTCGAGCCTGAAAGTGTAAGAGACATTCATGCCGGTGGAGACCCGGTAAATATTCGAAAAGTAGATTATAATCTTAAAATTTTTTGGGATCACGAGATTGACAAGTTTAACGACTATTTAATGATTCCTGTGTGCCAGCTTGAGTTGAAGGATGAAAGTGTCGGTTTGTCAAGATCATATATTGCACCAACATATGTTATTTCAGGCTCGGATATTCTGATGAAGATACTGAAGAACTTACGGGAAAATATTATTTCTCGCTGTAGGGTATTTGAGTCCTATAAATTTTCCCAAGGACTCACCTCTGATTTTGACGCCCATTTTTTACCCCATTTGCTGGTTCTAAGCGCTCTTAATCGATCACTGCCCCTCTTGAATCATATCATTGAACTTGAGACCTTTCATCCCCATGCAGTTTATGGTGCCCTAAGACAGATAATTGGAGACTTAAGTACGTTTACGGATCGGATAAATGCTCTCGGGCAGTTGAAGGATGGAACTTTTCTGCTGCCAGAATATGACCATGGACATCTTTTTAATTGTTTTAATGAAGCGCAGATATTGCTTGGGGAATTGTTAAAAGGAATTTCTATTGGTGGAGAGAGCATTTTCAGCATGACGAGAGAGAATGACTATTTTACTGCCCGGCTCCCGGCAGAAGAATTCAGAGATTCTTATATGTACTTCCTTGTATTAAAAAGTACGGCAGACTCAGATCAAATCATCAATGATATGCATAATATAATTAAAATGGGAATTCCCCAAAACATTGATAATATGATTGCAAGGGCCCTTCCGGGAGTCCCTGTTAAACATCGACTGGTGCCTCCGCCGGGAATGCCGAAACGAGCCGGTTCATATTATTTCAGGATCGATTCAAAACATCATTTATGGGAAGAGATAAAACATTCTGGGGATATTTCTCTTTTTTGGGACAATGCACCTGAAGATACATCAATTGAAATTGTGATTTCACAAATATGAAAGTGAGTTGATCAATGAAAATTTCATCTGTGGACTGTGTGACGGAATTGCTGGCATACACGTATCATCTGGTGGACCAACTGCAAACCCAGTCAGTAGAGTATGACCAGGTCTCCAACAACTATCATCAACTGATCCAGCGGGCTAAACTACGGGCTAAATCAGCCGGAATTCCTAAGGATCGATTTGCCCAGGCGTTATTTGCCATATTTGCCTGGGTAGACGAGACTATCCTGGAAACCGGCTGGAAACAAAAAAATGAGTGGATTAAAAACTCATTACAAAAAAAAATTTATAACACCACCAGTGCCGGAACTGAGTTTTTTGCTGAGATTGAAAAGTTTGGTCCAGATGATAAAGATATCTTAGAAGTATATGATTATTGTCTTGCATCCGGTTTTAAAGGGTGTCTGTATAAATCTTATCATCAGGAAAAACTTGATGGAATTAAAATAAATATACGGAAAAAAATAACAGACGGTGGGGATTTCGATACGCCCGATATTCTTTTTCCTGAAGCGGGTGATATTGAATTTAGCAAACGGTTGAAACGGAAAAGATGGAAAGGTTTATCAAACTTTTCATCTATTTTAGTTCTATTCCCCATTTTATTGTTTTTAATGCTCTACTATTTTTTTAACGAACGATTGATTCAAATGGTTAACGACAGCGGTTTGCTGCTGTAACGGAATGAATTTTTTATATAAATTGCGAACTTTAAAAAAATGAAAAAAATTTTAAAATTTTTATTTTCTTGTTTTATTTTCTTACTTTTTTTAGGTTTATTATTTGGAATCGGTTATTGGGCAATGGAGATTAAGGGCTGGCCATGGTGGATATCCATTGTTCTTGTTGCATCCTGCGCGGGAATTTTGTTTGGGTATTTTGCCATAAAAAAGCTATTGATAAGACGCAATGAAAAAAAATTCGTTCAAAAGGTCATCAATGAAGAAGAGGCTTTTCCCCGGGAAGATACCGACAATACTCAATACAACCAGAAAGAAGCAGAAAACCAGTGGAAAGACTCCATTGCCAAACTCAAAAAATCGCATTTAAGAAAGTTTGGTAACCCCTTATATGTCCTGCCATGGTTTGTCCTAATGGGTGAATCCCGCTCAGGAAAAACCTCTGCCATAAAAAATTCAAACTTGGATTCAGCTCTTACCGATGTCAGTCAGGCAACGATCATCTCCGGTACGAAAAATTGTGACTGGTGGTTTTTGGAACAAGCTATCGTATTGGACACAGCAGGGCGATACACCATTCCCATTGAAGAAGACAAAGATAAAAAAGAATGGGGATTATTCCTTACACTTTTATCAAAATATCGGAAAAAAGAACCTATAAACGGTGTGATCGTGACCGTGGCCAGTGATGCGCTTTTAAATGAAGATGACACCCAATTGAGCGATAAAGCAAAGTGCATCCGTCAACGAATTAATCAGATGATGCGTGTTCTGGGAGCGAAATTCCCTGTTTATTTGTTGGTTACAAAAATGGATTTAGTAAATGGGTTTACCGATTTTTGTGATCATATACCTGACCAGAGAGGAACTCAGGTCATGGGGTATGCCAATCCAATCGATCAAACAGATGGCATGAAGGTTTTAGAAAAATGTATGACAACGATTTTCAGGCAGATAAGAAACCTTCGATCCATTTTTATCCACAACCGAATCAACAATTTTGCTATTGCCTTTTCCAATGAATTTATGAACTTAAAACCCGGGTTGGAATCTTATGTCCAGTCTCTATTTGGAGATGATATTTACCAAGCCACTCCACTTTTTAGAGGAATTTATTTTTCCAGTGCCTGTAGAAAGGGTGAACCTGGATCAGGATTTTTAGAAACCACAGGGATCAAATACAAAAACGATGCCTCTTTGGATCGGAACAAGGGCTTTTTTCTTAGAAGTTTTTTCAGTGCTATTTTACCCAAAGACAGAAATGTTTTTATGCCGCTTTCCGAATTTTTAATGTGGAGAAAAAAAACGCTGAGCCTTGGAATATTTTCATTTATTTTAATTTGCTTTGCCATGAGTGGCATTTTAGCGTTTTCTTATTTTAATAATGCAAAAGCCTTAAATAATTTGGATACCGGTTTTTTTAAAAGCAAACCCATGGTATCCAATACAACCGACCATATCCTTATCTATGACAGACAACGATTTGAAATAGAAAGGCTGGAAACCAATAATGATGGCTGGATTCTTCCCCGACTGGGCCTGAATCAAAGTCTTATGCTTGAAAAAAAATTAAAACAAGCATTTGTGAATGATGTTGGAAAGAACCTCATAGATCCAATGGATGATCTGTTTTTTGATAAAATTAAAACAATCAATTCTATGACACCCTATGGAGATATCGTTGGCAGAGCGGTTTATGCAATTCAGAGGATTGGTATCCTTAAAAAATCAATTCAGGATAAATCTTATTACAATAAAAAAGAATATGAAAAAAGTATCCGTACCTTATTTCCCACTCTTGATCCTGATATATCAAAAACTGTTACCGCAAATTACGCCAGTACCTATTATTCTTATCTAACCTGGAATGATGACCACACCGACTCTGTTAGAAAACTAGGCGAATTCCAAAATGCTTTGTCACAGATTGCTGTTAATAGCGATAATTTTGACTGGCTTTTAAGCCACTGGGTCTGTTCAACATCTGATGTTGAAATTTTTTCCTTTTTGAAAGGATACCAAATCAATACGTCTATATTGGATTCAAAGGCTCATATTAGAGGCGCTTTTACTCGGTCTGGACGTGAAGAAATCAAACAATTCATTGGAATGATTCAAAAGGCGTCTACTGAGCAGGAAGTGTTTTTGCAAATGGAGAACGATTTTTGGGAATGGTATGCAAAAGAATTTTACCGGGCATGGTTTGACTTTGCAACTGTATTTCCTTCCGGTAGGAACTGGAAAACGCTTGTTGACAATTGGACAGATCTTGGAACATTAATGACGACGGGACAAAACCCTTATTTTCTCCTATTGGAAAAAATGGCCCAAGAGTTTGAATGGTTTAAGTCCCAGATTGATCTTGAACCTTCATGGGCAAAGACTGTGGTCACTCTCAAAGAGATCAAATATCTTGCAGAGACAGAAGTTAAAAAAGAAAAGGGTTCCTTTTTAGCTAAACTTTCCCTTACAAAAGAAAAAATTACGGAAAAGTTTGAAAAGTCATCTAAAAAAATCTATGAGCAAACTGGTAAGAAAGATGTGGCTGATCTTGAATATAAAATGAGGTTTTCGAAAGTATGGAATAAGTATCTGAACAGTCTTTCAACTATTTCATCAGCAACATCATATAATGAAAAGTGTTTTCATATGTTTGCAGATTTTTTTAAGGCATTGTCAGATCCGTCTAAACAGGAGGCACCATTTAACCTGACATATGATAATTTGTTAAAACTAAATGCCTTTTTAATGCAGAATGAGACCTCCCCTATTGTTTATGATTTAATTAAAGGACCGTTCGATTTTTTGACGACATACGGTATCCATCACAGTATGGACTATCTACAGAGTAAATGGGAAGAGATTGTATTAAGTGCATCCTATAGTATCGATCCTGAAAAGTATTATTCCATTATGTTTGATAAAAGTTCCGGTATAATCTGGCAGTTTGTGAATGATGAGGCATCCGCGTTTGTCGGACAGAACAAAACCGGTTTTTTATCTAAAACAGCCTTTGAGCTAAAACTTCCGTTCAGCAATCAATTTTTTAAATTATTGAATAAGGGAGAGCAACTAACCCTTGAACAGCAAGATGAATATGCAGTTTCAATTACCACACTGCCAATCAGCGTAAATAATGAGGCCATGATCAGACCTTATTCCAATACACTTTTTATGGAATGTGCCGATGAAAAAACAGAACTTTTAAATAACAATTTTCCTGAAACAAAAAAATTCGCTTGGCGGCCCGATACGTGTGGTGATGTTCTTTTGCAAATTCGGTTTGAGGAATCAACACTCCATAAAAAATATAAGGGCCGACTGGGGTTTGCACAGTTCTTATCCGAGTTTAAAGACGGAACAAAAGTATTTAATGTAGCCGATTTTCCAGAGTATAGGGGATATTTAATCAACAACAATGTAACCGATATAACGGTTTCATATGATATCAACGGCATAAAACCAGTACTCGATTTTTTAGACAGACGTCCACCTGTAATACCGGATGTTATCTTTAGAAATTATAAATCCAAAGGTAGCAAATTTCCACTCGTCAAAAAAGAAACTAAGGCGGTAGAACCACCCAAAGTCAAGGGACCCATATCTCCTGCAATTCAATTTAAAGATCGATATACCATTGCAATGGAAACACTTCCCATGGGCGTGAACGAGTCTGCCCAGTTGAAGCCTGTGGCAGGTATTATGTGGATGAAATGCAATGAGAAGGTGATCCGTTTTGAAAATAATAATTATCCTGAATCCATCACATTTGACTGGGAACCTGAAAATTGCGGTAAGGTTCTAATTATTATTCAGTTCCCGGAAATTAGTTTGTTAAAGGAGTATCAAAACTTTTATGAGTTTGTAAAAGATTTTAAATATCAATCCAGAACCTTTTTCAATGATGAATTTCCTGAACAAAAAGAAGCGCTTTTGAAAAAAGGGATCTCATCTGTAACCTTATCCTATGTTTTCAAAGGGGAGCTTCCATTATTAGAAGAAATGCGTGCAGAAAAAGTCAAAGAACCTCAAAAAAAAACAAAGAAAGAGATCAAGGAAGAAACCTGGATAAAACCAGAAGGAAATAAATCAGAAGAAACGATACCGGAACTGTCTAACTCGTCATCTGATAATGTGATTCATTCAATAGACTGGATATCAAAGCAGGATACAGGCCATTACACCATTCATATCATGTTAGGACCTGATAAAGAGGAAATTATTGGCTTTGCTCTAATAAATGGACTGCTTGGCAATACTGCAATTTATCAGAGCAGTTTGAATGGTCAAAATAGATATAATTTAATTTTGGGATCATTTAACACATTTCAAAATGCGCAAAAAGCATTGGTTGCATTATCTGATTCTGCTTCCAGATACTCTCCCTGGATCAGAAAATTTGTTTCAATAAACAAGGAAATTACATAAGAGTGTCGTATGGATATCATTAACTTAGGAAGCACCCCAATATCGGAAGATACCCCTACAGGAAAAGATGTACGATATGAGCCCAGTTTTGAATCTCTTTCACAGGAGATTGGCAAGATGGGTTCCCCTTCTGCCAGTTCCGGTATTAACTGGGATACTGTCATTAATCTATCTGTCCAAATCCTTGAAAAAGAATCAAAACACCTGCAGGTGGCAAGCTATCTGAATTACGGTCTGATTAAAACACAGGGCCTGGAAGGCCTGTATCAGGGTGTCCATATCTTTAAGGGACTTCTGGAAAATTTCTGGGAAACCATGTTTCCTCCCAAAAAACGAATGAAGGGCAGAAAAGGTATTGTTACCTGGTGGGCAGAAAAAATATCTGATTTTATATCGGGTGCTGATCCGGTTATCTGGGAAAAAGAAAAGCGGGATACCCTTATTAATAATTTGGATTTTATTGATGAGTTTTTAGGGGAAAACATGGAAGATGCCCCGCTTTTGATTCCCCTGATAAAAAGAATCAAGGAGACCATTTCTGAAGAAGAAACCATAGACGCGCCGGAGGAAACAGAACAAGAGACAGGAGCTGGCCCGTCAAAAGGACAGCCGGCTACAAAAAAAGGGATTGCTGAACCAATGTTGGATTCTAATACCGATGCCTCGGCCATGCTTGAACATGGATTAAGTATTCTTGGTAAATCCGCATCCGGTCTGAAAAAAAAAAACATATATCAGCCTTTACCCTATCGGCTGAGCAGAATTACAGCATGGGCAACCCTTGATAAACTGCCCGCAGCAACGGGTGGAAAAACAATGATCCCCCCGCCGGATGACCAGATTATATCTGCAATAACAGGGCTATATGATTCAGGTAATTGGGAGGCTCTGGCTGATTCATGCGAAGGGAGAGTCGGACAATTTCTTTTCTGGCTGGATTTGAGCAGATATGTAGCCGAGAGTATGGAACAAATGAACCATCCCGAGGTTACCCGGGTAATTGAAGCTGAAACAGCATTGTTTGTTCAAACATTGAAAGGAATTGAAAAGCTGTCATTTTCCGATGGGACACCCTTTGCCGACGCTGCAACCTTTGAATGGATAAAGCAATTGAACTCCAAAGATGCAGGCAAGACCGATACCGGTGATGCAGAAGGGACTGACGGCATCAATCAAATCATTTCACAACAAATGAGTGTTGCACAACAACTGATTAAAGAAAAACAATTGGATAAAGCCCTCATGCTTTTTCAAGAACATCTGTCAAAAGCCGTATCAGAACGGGAACGGTTTTTATGGAAAACAGGACTGTGTCAGTTATTGATCAATTCAAAACAGCTAAAAATAGCTGCATCCTATATTGATGATATTTTAGAAAATATTAATAAATTTAATTTGGAAACATGGGAGCCTGAAAATGCCATTAAAGCCTTATCTCTGGTTTTAACAGGTCTCAGGCTTCAAAAAAACGATCAGCATGAACAATTGATTGAAACAGTCATTAACAGGATTTCCATGCTTGATCCAGTAAAGGCTTTACAAATTGTTTGATTTTTATAAACCAGTAACAAGGAGGTGATCTATGGGTAAAGAAGCGTCAGTAGCACCAAAGGAGCGGGTTAATATTACTTATAAACCTGCCACGGGAGATGCAAAGGAAGAAGTGGAACTTCCCTTGAAAGTTTTAGTTATGGGGGATTTTACCATGGCAGAAGATGAAACGCCTATTGAAGAAAGAACGGCAATTAATATTGATAAGGATAATTTTAACGATGTCCTGGATTCCTACAATATTACTTTGGATGCGGTTGTCGACAACAAACTTTCTGCGGAACCTGATGAACAGATGGCTGTTAAACTGAATTTTAACAGTCTTAAGGATTTCGATCCTGATGCCATTGTTGATCAAGTTCCTGAATTAAAAAAACTGGTGGAATTGAGAAATGCACTTAAGGCAGTTAAAGGCCCCCTGGGAAATGTTCCTGAATTCAAGAAAAAACTTAATGAACTTGTTAAGGATGACGGTGCAAAGGAAAGAATTCTAAAAGAATTAGGCGTTGATGAATAAAGGAGATTTAATAATGGCAAAAAAAGAAAAAAAAATAGAGGGACAAGAAGAGGTGTCTACCACGGAGGAGCTGTCTCTTCTGGATGAAATTGTTCAGGCAACACGCCTGAAACCAAATCAGGAAGGTTACGAGACCACAAAACAGGGTGTTCAGGCGTTTCTTGACGAGCTTCTCAAACCTGAACGTGCAGGCATAAAAATAAGCAAAGATCTGATTGATGAAATGATTTCCAACATTGATTCAAAGTTAAGCCTTCAGATGAATGCCATACTTCACAGCAAGGATTTTCAAAAGCTTGAATCCTCCTGGCGTTCACTGAAATATCTGGTGGATCATACGGATTTCAGGGAGAATACCAAAATTGAAATTTTAAATGCTTCAAAGCAGGACTTGCTGGATGATTTTGAGGATGCGCCTGAAATTACAAAATCAGGGCTTTACCAAACTGCATATACTGCTGAATATGGCCAGTTTGGCGGGCAGCCCTATGGATTGATGGTGGGAAATTATGAATTCGGCCCCGGCCCCCAGGATATTTCGCTGCTCCAGGACATTGCAAGCGTATCAACCATGTCCCATGCGCCGTTTATTTCTGCCGCAGGCTCGCAGTTTTTCGGTCTTGACAGTTTTGAAGGGCTTCCAAACCTAAAAGATCTCAACTCGATATTTGAAGGCCCGCAATACGCCAAATGGCAATCTTTTCGCGAATCGGAAGATTCAAGAAACATCGGGCTTACCGTCCCGCATTTCCTGCTGCGGCTTCCTTATGGTCAGGACACTGTTCCGGCCAAGAGTTTTGATTTTGCCGAAGATGTTACAGCGGGCAACAATGATTTTCTCTGGGGCAATGCTGCATTTACGTTTGCATCCAGAATGACGGAAAGCTTTGCAAAATACCGCTGGTGCGCCAATATTATCGGTCCCCAGGGTGGTGGAGCTGTTGAAGATCTTCCTCTTTATCAATATGAATCAATGGGGGGGATTGAAACAAAGATACCCACAGAAGTCATGCTTTCGGAAAGAAGAGAATTTGAGCTGGCTGAGGAAGGATTTATTGGCCTTACCATGAGAAAAGGAAGTGACAATGCTGCTTTCTTTTCCGGTAACTCCGTTCAAAAACCAAAGAATTTTGGCAATACCAAAGAAGGAAAAGCTGCCGAGTTGAATTATAAACTTGGCACACAACTTCCCTACAACTTTGTAGTGGGCAGGCTTGCCCACTACATGAAAGTGATTCAAAGGGAGAATATAGGTACCTGGAAAGAAAGAGGAGAGCTTGAAGATGAGCTGAATAACTGGATCAGGCAGTATGTTTCTGACCAGGAGAAACCAGGACCGGGTGTAAGAAGCAGAAGACCATTGAAAAAAGCACAGATAGAGGTTTCAGATGTTGAAGGTGAACCCGGCTGGTACAGGTGCTCTCTTAAACTTCAGCCCCATTTTAAATATATGGGAGCTTCATTTACTCTATCTCTAGTTGGAAAATTGGATAAAGCATAATTCTAATTAAAGGAGGACAGCATCATGGCAATGACATCTTATTTAACAGTAGAAGGGAAAGAACAAGGTGCGATCGCAGGAGACTGTACACAGACTGATAAGGAAGATTCAATTCTGGTGTATAGTATAGATCACAAAGTGGAAATTCCCCGGGACACCCATACAGGGCTTCCCACAGGACAGCGTATTCACAAACCTTTACAGATTATTAAACATAAGGACAAAAGTTCACCACTCTTATTCGGGGCCTGCAGTAAAGGTGAGCAAATGGCGGTTGAACTCAAACAATACCGCATCAATGAAAAAGGAGTTGAGGAGCATTATTTCACAATAAAACTGGAAAATGCCATTATTGTTGAAATGCAGGAATACAATCCATTGACCTTTCTTGAGGAGAACAAACCTTACAAGGATATGGAATCCGTGCTCTTCACCTATGAAAAAATCATCTGGACATATGAACCTGATGGCATTGAAACCGAAGATTCATGGAAAGGTGCCTGATCGTTATAATTTCATGGTATGTCATTAATAAATCAAACTGCAGGTTTTGAATTGTATTATTTCTGATTTGAGATCTGTAGTTTAACACTTTAAAAATGGTATCTGTCATGTATGAGCTCACATTGCTTGAGCGCATTGAATCCCTTGAATCCGAAGAAAAAGAGATTGAAGAAACCAGTGCTGAAAAAGAGATGCGCTCAATTATCACTCACTTGAGAAAACTTCTCAACACCAATAAAGGCAGTGTTGAGATTGCCCAGGATTATGGCATGCCTGATATGACTGTTTTTGCAGGGGGCGGGGTGACAGAGACCATAGAAAAAATTGAAAAAGCAGTTCTTGAAGTGATCAGAAAATATGAAAAGAGATTATCAAAGGTGAAAGTGAAAATAGAATCCAATAAGGGCGATGTTTTGAATATTAAATTTAAGCTTGAAAGCGTTCTGGCAAGACAGGAGAATAGGCCGGTTTTTCTTGAAACATCTGTCCAGCCCGGAGGAAAAATAAACATAAATAGAGTACCAAGAGGAAATCAAGCATTATTTTGAATTTATTTTCAGGCCATACTCTCCCCATCCGATTTAATCGGTTTTTAAAAAACATGCATGAGACCGACTTAAATTTTAAAATCATAGATTCTCAAAATTT
>NZ_JAUWQB010000032.1 GCF_030611305.1 Desulfobacula sp.
GGTCAGGCTTGGATTATATATTAATAAGCAAAGCCTGACCCCGCCTATTATTTTATCAATATGCTTCATCCATATCAAGATCTTCCTGAGTTACGGGTTCTTTAAAAAAATTATAGGCCCATGCCTGGTAGCCAATGACAAAAGGGATAAATACCAGCACAACGCCCAGCATGATTTTTAAAGTTAAGGGGCTTGATGATGCGTTAAATGCCGTTAATGAAAAACTTTTATCCATGCTGGAAGGATAGAGCGCAGGAAAAAGTCCGACTATTCCAAAGAATGTTGTACCAACAATTGTCAATGCAGATGCAAACCAGGCTTTAAAAAAGCTTTGTTCTGCAATAAAGAATCTGATCGCAAACAGGGCAATCACGGTGACAAGGATAATCAGGAACAGAGCAGGGTTTTTAAAATAATTAGCATAAAGATCTGTTGCAAAATAGCTTGCAATCAGAAAAATCACGGCAGCAGGTAAAAGGATGAGCCATATTTTTTTAGAAACAGCAATTGTTCTTTGTTGAAGCTCTCCTCTGGTTTTGATGTTGAGCCAGTTTGCGCCATGCTGCAAAAATAAGAGGACAAATAAAATGCCTCCCAACAGTCCGTAAGGATTGAGTAGTTTTAATGTATTGCCGTGGTAAATGCCGTCGCCGTCAAAGGGTATGCCTTGAAAAATATTTGCAAATACAACACCAAAAAGAAGGGCAGGCAAAAAACTGCCAAGGAAAATAAATGTATCCCAGAGTTTTTTCCAGCCCTTACTTTCAATTTTTCCCCTGAATTCAAAGGCAACGCCTCTGAAAATGAGTGCAAATAAAATCAACATTAAAGGGGTGTAAAGGGAAGAAAACATGGTGGCATATACCTGTGGGAAGGCGGCAAAGGTTACACCGCCTGCCGTGATCAGCCAGACTTCATTTCCGTCCCATAAAGGACCTATGGAATTGATCATGACTCTCTTGTCCCGGTCTGATTTTCCGATAAAGGGGTATAGGGTGCCAACGCCAAAATCAAACCCGTCTGTCATAAAAAATATCGCCCATAAGAGTCCCCACAGGAAAAACCAAATAGATTGAAGTAGCATATTTAAACTCCTGTAATAGTTTTAGTTAGTTGCAGCCTCAGTTCCCGGGCCTTGTTTGGCATATTTGATCATCAGATAAAAGCCGATGGCACCTAAAAGACTATAAACCACGATAAAACCAATCAGGGAAAACAGAACCTGGGTCCCGGCAATGGGGGAGACAGCTTCCGAGGTTTTCAAAACACCATACACGATCCAGGGTTGTCTGCCAACTTCTGCAACCACCCAGCCCATCTCTATGGCAATATAGGGAAGAGGGATGGAAAAAAGCATCAATTTTAAATAGGTTGGGCTTTCCAAAAGTTTATTCCTTTGAAACCAGCCATAAAGGCTCAGCAGGATCAAGAGTGTGCCAATGCCTACCATTGTCCTGAATCCGATAAAGACAGGCAGGACGGGTGGCCGTTCGTCTTTTGGGATGTCTTTTAAACCGGTTACTATTGCATTAAAATCATGAAATCCTAAAAAGCTTAGCATTCTCGGGATTGAACCAATTTCAATAAGGTTTTTTTCCTGTTTTTCATCAGGGATGGCAAATAGAACAATGGGTGCTCTGGCTTGGGTTTCCCAGTGCGCCTCCATGGCGGCCAGTTTGGCCGGCTGGTTCTTTGCAGCATTAACTCCGTGGAAATCGCCGACAATGGCTACAAAAATAGAACATACAAGGCCAATGGGGAGAGCAATCTTAAAGGATCTGGTAAAAAGATCAACATGCTGTTTTTTCAGCAGGTGGTATGCAGAAATCCCCATGATAAAAAAAGCGGCGAGAAGAAGGCCGGAAGGAAGCATGTGGAAAATCTGAAGAATGCTGTGATAGTTAAAAATAACAGCAAAAAAATCGGTAAGTTCAGCTCTCCCGTTTCTGATGGTATAGCCCACCGGGTGCTGCATGAAACCGTTTGCCGTCAGAATCCAGATGCCCGAGAAATTACCGGCTGCGGCAATAATCCACATAACCCTTGCGTGGGCTATAGCAGACAGCTTTTTCCAGCCGAAAATCCAGATGCCGATGAATGTGGATTCAAGAAAGAAAGTAACAGATGCTTCAATGGCTAAAAGTGAACCAAATACATCGCCCACATATTCGGAATATCTTGACCAGTTTGTTCCAAACTGAAATTCAAGGGTGATCCCTGTGACAACACCCAAAGCAAAGTTGATTAAAAAAAGTTTGCCCCAGAATTTTGTCATTCTCAAATAGATTTCTTCCCCTGTTTTTGCATACTTGGTTTCCATGTAGGCAATAATAATCGTAATTCCAAGGGTTAGTGGCACAAAAAGAAAATGGAACATGGTTGCTGTGGCAAATTGCAGCCTGGATAAAAAAACCGGGTCCATAAATATCTCCGATTAAGGGTTTCTTTTATGTGTTATTATTTTATTTTTAATTCGTTTAAATTTTTTTGTCTAAACTAGCAATTAATATGCCCTAAAAGAAAAACGGACTTCAAATAAACAACAAGATAAATGGATAGGAATACCATAAACGATTCATATGTTTATGGCAAGGGTGTTTTGAACAAGACAAACACCTTATACTTATTTGATTCCTTTAACAGTTTGTTGACTTTGATATTTGATTCTGAGATGATCCTGCAAAACAAAAATTTAACATCCGGATAAATTTATGCAATTCAAATTTTTTTGGAAAATTATCTGTATATCAATTACATTATTTTTTGTAGTTCCCTTGATCCGTTTATATGGAGAACCCTTGACTGATCAGACATCTCAACATCATCTTCCTTCATTAATACAAAGCATTCGGTTTGACAATAACATTGAGTATTGTAATATTAAAATCCCTCTTAATCGTCAGGATGTAAAAGAAAGATTGGAAAAAGAGCTGCTGTTGGCATTATGGGATCGGCCACAGGTGATTCTTTGGATCAAACGGGCAGCAAGATTTTTCCCCCATGTGGAAAATACTTTAAAAAAACATGGATTACCTCTTGATTTGAAATATGTTCCGCTAATTGAAAGTGCGTTAAGACCCCATGCAACTTCCTCAAAAAATGCAGTGGGATATTGGCAGTTTTTAAAATCTACAGGAAAACAGTATGGTCTACGGATTGACTCTAAAGTAGATGAACGAAGAAATATCTTTAAATCAACCCATGCGGCCTGTAAATATTTAAAAGATCTGGAAAAGCAATTTGGTTCATATCTGCTTGCCCTGTCTGCATATAACATGGGTGAATATAGGCTAAAAGGTGAAATCAAAGTTCAGAAGACCAACGATTTTTTTTCATTATATCTTCCGTTGCAAACCCAGAGATATATTTTTAAAATTGTTTCAGCTAAATTAATTCTTGAAAATCAGCAATCCTACGGTTTTTCTTTGAATAAATCAGATTTATATCCTCTTTTTACTTTTGACAAAGTAAATTTAAAATCAGATTTTCAAATACCTATCGCCTTAATTGCCCAGACTGCTGATATACCCTTTAAAACGATTAAAGATTACAACCCTGAGTTACGCGGGTATTACTTGGGTAAAGGTGGCAACACCATTTTGATACCAAAAGGAAAAGCAAACGGATTTAAGGAAAGTTTTACAGCCCGTTATGAAAATTGGGAAAAGACTGTTAAAACGAGAATTCACATTGTTAAAACAGGAGAGAGTTTAACCAGAATTGCTAAAAAATACCGGATATCTCTTTCTTCATTGTTAAAATTAAATAATCTTTCTGTAAAAGGTATGATTCACCCGGGTGACAGGCTGGTGATTGAATAGAATTATGAAGATGTGTTATTTGAGTTTGAGTTTTCTTTTTTTGGTTTTTGCTGTTTTTTAAAACAAGTTTTGTCATCGCGTATGATGGCACATAGTTTCGGGTTGTGTAATTCTCTGCAAGTCGCATGATTATAGAGCGGGCATTCCGGATATTGTTTAGACATTTCTATTCCTTTTTAATTATATCCCTTAAGGATGAGTTATATATACTCTAATTTAAAGAAGCTTTCAACCCATTTTCCATGATATATCGGGCTGCTATGCCCAGAGAAGAAAGGCAGGAAAGAAAATCAGTCAGTTCAGGAACCAAAATGGGTTGGTTAAACACACCTAAATGAGGCATTTTTCTTTTTATATGAATGAAACCAATGGATTCAAAACCTGTAAACTATTGTACCAAGGATTCTTCTTCAATATTAACAGATTCAGATGAATCAATGTTTATTTGCGGTTTTGGTTTAGTGGCGTTTGGTATTATATTGGATGGCGAAGATTTGGAAAGCTGCTCAAGATTTTTTTGAAGCCGGGATATATTCGCAGTAAGTTTTTGATTCAACTTATCTACCTGTTGTCCAAGATTTTTTATATGATTATTTAAATCAGTATTCAACTGATTGATTTTCTTATCAACCGCGGGTCGAGAGACAGTATCCTGTTCCAATCCTCTAAATTTTTTATCCAGAAGACTTAGATTTTTTCTAAGCTCACCAATTTGCTGCTCATAGTCTGATAACTCAAGCAGCCTGGCATCAAATTCTTCTTTGAAAAGGTTTGTCTCATTTTTTGTTTGTTGGGCAATTTTATTAAATTGATTCTGATTTTCTTTGATGGAGAAAAGGGTTTGCTTGTTAATCCTTTCAAAGGTCTGGATAGTTGTTTTGTCCTGGTTCGCATTATTGGCCACACGTTTTTCAAGTTTAGTGAATTGATCTTTAATGGTTTTTCCGTCAGCTTTTGTGCTTGTTAATTTTGCAATTTGACCTTCAAATGAAATGACTTTTTTGTTGAATTCAGGCAATTTATTATCAAGATCAAATTTATTTTTAGCTATTTTTACATCAAGGGCATTTACTTTTTCTTCCAATTGTTGAGAGATTCTTTCGAATTGGTTTTGTTTGGTCAAATCCACATTAACCATTCGTTCTTTCATGTCAAGGTAAGCAAAAATGAGAATGGCACCGATCAGGCACGGAATAATGATGGAAATAATTGTGACCCTGTTAGAAAGCTTATCTATTTTCAAGGTATTGATTTCTTCGTGATATGTCGAAGCCGGAATTTCACTGTCAGTGCGTTTAAGTAATTCTTCATTCTTATTAAAATCCGGGTCATCAGGTCTGAAATCTTTTAAATTCATTGAATCCATTTTTTATATGTCCTGTTTCTATTATTTTATTCCCATTCAATAGTTCCTGGAGGTTTGGATGTGATATCAAAAACAACTCTATTAATATTTTCGACTTCATTGATAATCCTGTTGGAAATTTTTCCTAGGATGTCATGGGGTAATTTTGCCCAGTCAGCAGTCATTGCATCATTGCTTGTGACAGCTCTTATTGCAATACAATTTGCAAAGGTTCTTTTATCTCCCATCACCCCCACAGTTTTCACAGGCAAAAGAACAGCAAAAGATTGCCACAACTTTCTGTAAAGTCCGGCTTCTCTAATTTCTTCAAGCAAAACAGCATCCGCCTCTCTTAAAATGGAAAGCCTTGAAACCGTTATTTCTCCCATGATCCTGATGGCAAGACCCGGGCCAGGGAAGGGTTGACGCCATATGAGATCATCGTTGATGCCAAGTTCTATCCCAAGCTTTCTTACTTCATCTTTGAAAAGAAGTTGTAACGGTTCAATCAGTTTGAGTTTCATTTTTTCCGGCAGGCCACCGACATTATGATGAGATTTGATAATGGAGGTGGGCCCGCCAAAGGCGGATTTGGATTCAATAATATCAGGGTACAGGGTTCCCTGGCCAAGAAACTGTGCCCCGTCTATTTTATTGGCTTCGGCTTCAAACACTTCAATAAAGAGGTTGCCGATAATTTTCCGTTTCTGTTCAGGATCTGTCACACCTTTCAATGCAGTTAGAAATTTATCTTTTTCATCAACAAATTTGATATTTAAATCCAGGCTGGATATCAGGCTTTTTTCAAGACCTTCTTTTTCATTTTTTCTTAAAAGGCCATTGTCAACAAAAATGCAAAATAAATTCTTGCCAATGGCTTTATGAATAAGGGTTGCGGCAACAGATGAATCCACACCGCCTGAAAGCCCCATGATCACTTTTTTATCACCAACGGCCTCTTTAATCTGGGCAATGGCACCACCACTAAATGATTTCATTGTCCAATCTTTCTGGCAGTTGCAGACATCAAATACAAAATGGCGGATCATTAATGAACCGTTTATGGAGTGTTCGACCTCTGGATGAAGTTGAAGCCCATAAAACTTTTTTGTATGATTTGCAATGGCCGCAATGGAAGTATTTTCAGTGGAAGCGGTAATAACAAAATTTTCTGGCAATTCTATGGTAGAATCCCCATGACTCATCCAGCATTGAAAACCAGTGTCCATATTTTTGAATAAGGGTTCGGGGTCTTTAATATCAAGGCTTGCAAACCCATACTCACGTTTGGTGGCTTTTTTAATTTTCCCGCCTAGTACATCAACCATATAATGCATCCCATAACAGATGCCCAGTATGGGGATGCCAAGGTCAAAAAGTGATTTATCAATACGTGGACTGTTTTCTTCATATATGCTTGAAGGTCCCCCGGAAAGAATGATTCCTTGCGGATTGAGATCTCTTATTTTGTTTACTGAAATACTGGCAGGCTCTACCTGGCAATAAACGTCGTTTTCTCTTACTCTTCTGGCAATAAGCTGGTTAAATTGTGAACCGAAATCAATAATAATGATCATAAAAAATTCCTGTATTAATAATTTTCCTAAACTATAATTTTTCCTATAATTCTGACAAAAAAGCAAGTTGTTTTTATCCGATGGTTGCCAATTCACCATGAATATGATTAAAGAAGAACTGATATTAAAATCTGTTGTTTTTGAAAGATAAACTTAGGAGCATTTCATGTATTTAGCAAGTGATTTGAGAAAGGGTTTAAAGTTTGAAATAGATGGCGCACCCCATATTATTATTGGCTTTGAATTTAAGAAACCCGGTAAAGGGCAGTCCCTTTATAAATGTAAATTAAAAAATATGATCACTGGAGCCAAATTCGAACGAACCTATCGATCCGGTGACAAATTTAAAAGAGCTGATCTTGAAGAACAGGAAATGGAATATCTTTATGCGGATAAAGCCAGCTATTGTTTTATGAATACATCCAATTATGAACAATACTTTCTGAGCAAAGAACAATTAGGGGATTCAATGGACCTGTTAAAGGACAATACTATTTGCACGATACTTTTATTCAATGGTCAGCCTATTGATGTAACACTGCCTAATTTTATCAATTTTAAAGTTATCAAGTCAGATCCCTGGGCAAAAGGAGATACTGCTACAGGCAGCACAAAGCCTGCGATACTTGAAACCGGATTTGAAGTTCAGGTGCCGCCTTTTATAGAAGAAGGGCAGATGGTAAAAATTGATACCAGAACCCGCGAATATGTAGAAAGGGTTAATGAATAATACAATTTAAATATCTTAAGAGTTTTCCCGCCAAGAGAATACTTGTTGTGGATGTCGGTGTTTTAGATTTATTGATGTTCCTTGAAACCGCAATCCCTGTTGGGGCATTTTAAGAATTTTCCTTCCTTTTTGGTCTCTTTTTCAACAAGATAGGGTGAGTTGCAATCAGGACAGGATTTATCAACGGGTTTATCCCATGATGCAAATGTGCAGTTTGGGTAGATCGAGCATCCGAAAAAGATTTTTCCTCTTTTAGATTTTCTCTCAATAATTGTTCCTGAGCAATCGGTTTCAGGACACCTTACACCGATATCTTTACCGTTTTGTCCACCATTAACAGATTCAGTATGGTTACATTCCGGATATCCGGTACAGGCAAGAAACAAGCCGAACCGACCCTCTTTTTGAATCATGGGTTTCCCGCATTTGACACAATCTTTGATCTTGGTGTTATCTATGATTTTCTCAACAATGGAAACCTTACCTTTTTCATCTCTAAGATAATTGCTGGTAAATGAACATTCAGGATATCCGGTACAGGCAAGAAATTGTCCGTTCCTGCCAATTTTTATATTCAATTGTTTTCCACAGGACGGACAATTTAAATCTGTTTGGACACCAACGCCTTTTACACTGATCATATCTTCACTTGCAGCTTCCAGGCTCTTTCTAAACGAGGAATAAAAATCAGTTAATAGCTGGGTTTCTTCTAAACGACCTCTTTCAACATCATCAAGATTGGTTTCCATCTGGGCTGTAAACGAGATATTTAAAACGTTGGGGAAACAAGAGACCAACAAATCATTTACAATAAACCCGAGTTCACTTGGGACAAAATACCGTTTTATAAGGTCAACATATCCTTTATCCCGGATCACTGTAAGAATTGTTGCATAGGTACTGGGACGCCCGATTCCATTTTTTTCAAGTTCTTTGACAAGCGATGCCTCGGAAAAGCGCGGCGGCGGTTTTGTAAAATGTTGTTTGGGAATGATCTGTAAGGTTTTAAGAGCAGTCCCTTCTTCTACATCCGGCAGTGTTTGGGTATCTTTTTCGTTTGAATCCTCATTTTGTGGATAAAGATTCATGTATCCTGCGAACTTCACTGTTGAACCACTGACAGAAAACAGATATTTTGGACTTGCCTGAATCAAAATTGTTTTTTGATCAATAATTGCCTGGGCCATTTGTGATGCAACAAATCGTTTCCAGATCAAATCATAGAGTTTAAACTGATCAGGGGATAAGAACCCCTTGAGTTTTTCAGGTGTGTGAAAAACCGAGGTGGGCCGAATCGCTTCATGGGCATCCTGAACTTTTTTTTTGTTTTTAAAGAATCGCGGTTTGCTTAATGCAAACTCACTACCAATGGTTTGGGAAATAAACTTTTGTGCATCCTGTGCTGCATCCGGTGCAATTCTGGTTGAATCGGACCGCATATAAGTGATCAGACCTTCAGGTCCTCCTGTTCCAATTTCAATACCTTCATAAAGCCGCTGCGCAACCATCATGGTTTTTTTTGCGGAAAATCTAAGACGATTAATGGCATCCTGTTGAAGTTTGCTGGTAATATACGGGGGTAAAGGATTCCTTTTGATCGTTTTGGCCTTTATTTGGTGAACGATGAATTGTGCTTTTCCAAGATCTTTTAAAATATCTGAAGCTTGTTTTTCGTTATCAATTTTCACCTTTTTATTATCAATTTTAACGAGACCGGCATTAAAGTTAGGAGGGAATTGAGCAAGAAGATCAGCTGTAATTGTCCAGAATTCTTCCGTAATAAATTTTCGAATCTGTCTTTCCCTGTTACAAATAATTTTTACTGCAACAGATTGAACCCTTCCTGCACTTAATCCTCCCTGAACTTTCTGCCACAAAAGGGGAGAAATCTGATAACCGACAAGCCTGTCAAGCTTTCTCCTTGCCTGTTGAGCATCATACTTATGAGCATCAGGTTCCAAAGGGTGTTGTAGTGCTTCCTGAATGCCCTTTTTTGTTAATTCATGAATAAGAATGCGATGAAAAATCCGGTCTTTTTTCTTTAAGATATCCATAATATGGAATGCAATAGCTTCTCCCTCACGATCCGGGTCAGGGGCAAGATAAATCTCTTTGGTATCCTTGGCCAGTTTTTTTAAATTAGCGATAACTTTGGATTTGTCTTTTATATTAACATACTTGGCCTTAAATTTTTTTTCAATGTCAATACCAAGGGTTTTAACTGGAAGATCCCTGATATGACCGGCACTCGCAGCAATATTAAATTCTTTTCCCACATATTTTTTTAATGTCTTTATTTTTGTTGGAGATTCGACAATAATGAGGGGTTTTGTCAACGGTATTCCTCCGAAATAGAATAGTAATTACCCTGATGGCGGGTCACAATACCTTCCAGTTCCAAATCAAGCAATTGGGATGTAATTTGCGAACTATTCATTTTGCTTTTCTCAATTAACACATCAATATGGACAGGGTAGGGTTCTATCAAATCTATAAGTTTGTGTCTATTTAATTTATCATTTGTATAATGGGTTGATTTCTCTTTTTGTAAAGGCTCAGGTCGACAAGCTTTTTTTTTTGTATGAACAAACTGGTGGAGTTCATCAATAATATCCATTTCATTCTCAACAAGCTTGGCGCCTTGTTTAAGCAGGGAATGTGTGCCCGCGCTTTTTTTTGATCTTATGTTTCCGGGAACAGCAAATACCTCTCGATTATATTCAGCAGCCAGTCGGGCAGTGATGAGTGAACCACTTCTTTGGGCTGCTTCAACAACAATGCTTCCACAGGATAATCCCGCAATAATTCGATTTCGAATGGGAAAATTTGATGGGAACGGGTCGGTATTTACTTTAAATTCTGAAAAGATTATGCCCTTTTTCGCTATAGCCTGAAACAGGCTTTCGTTCTCTCTGGGATATATTTTATTCAACCCGGAACCCAGAACCGCGATGGTCTTTTTGTTTGCCTTCAAGGCACCTTTATGTGCCATGGCATCAATTCCTCTTGCCAGACCGCTGACAATCTGAAACCCTCTTTGGGCCAAATTATATGAAAGATTTTCAGATGTACTTAACCCATAGGAGGTTGCCTTTCTTGAACCAATAATAGAAATACAAGGAGCGCTGTTATCAAGTTTGCCCAAGTATGTCAGAAAAGGTGGGGGATCTGGAATTTGTTTTAATAAAACAGGATAGGAGGAATCAATTAACGTAACAATTTGAATATTCTTGTTTAAAATAAGTTCCAATTCTTTTTTTGCCCTGTCTTGAAACACTTTGTGATTTGTGATGCCATTTATTATTTTTGGGGACATTTTATCAACCATTCTAAGTTGACTTTCAGGGGCCTTTAGAATATTTTCAGGCGACTGAAATTGATCGATCAATTTCTTATACATCGCATTACCCAAAAACGGGACTTCCCGTAGAATAAACCAGGATAAATATTTTTCAAAAAAATTATGCATTCTTATAATGAAAATTATCCAAATTATCCAAATTTTTCCTGAGTTTTTCTACCCAGGCATAAAATTACCTTTTGATAGCAGCAAGAACAATAGGGCTTGCTACAAATATGGAAGAATATGTACCGATAAGAACACCAATAATCATGGCAAATGCAAAATTGTGAATAATCTCACCGCCAAGAAAATATAATGGGACAAGTACAACTAGTGTGGTTACCGATGTTAAAATTGTTCTTGAAAGTGTTTGATTAATACTTTTGTTAAACAGAGCGGGAAAGGCATCCTTAGTTTTTAAGCCTTTTATATTTTCCCTGATCCGGTCAAAAACAATAATGGTATCATTTAATGAGTATCCAATGATGGTCAATAGCGCTGCAATAATCGGCAAAGAAAAATCCAGGTTTAAAATTGAAAAAATCCCCACGGTTATCAATACATCATGTAACAGCGCAACAATCGCACCCATGGCATATTTAAGCCGCAAAACCCAAAACAATGCCAGCGTTATAACTAAGGCTGCTGTAATCAGAACAGCAATACTTACATTAAATACGGACAGAAAATACACAGCAGTCATTAATGAACCGGCTGTTACACCTGACAACATCCATTTTAACTCAAATCTACCTGAAATATATATGGTGATAAACAGCAAAGAATAAAACAGGGCTAAAAGCGCTTTTTTCCTTAAATCTTCACCAACTTGAGGTCCAACCATCTCCACTCTTCTGATTTCAGGAGCAATTCCGGTTGATGCTTTGATAGCTTCGGAAATAGATTGTGATAATCCTTTGTTGGTCATTTCTAAATTACTTGTTCGGATTAAAAATTCATAATCGTAATCATGCCCAAAATTCTGTACGGAAGCATCCTTAAACCCTATATTGGAAAGGCCTGATCGTATTTTCCCAACAGAGACCTGTTGGGAAAATTTGATTTGGATTAATGTTCCGCCAACAAAATCGATTCCATAGTTAGGCCCTTTATGAACAATAAGAGACCCGATACTTAAGAGGATAAGGATAAGTGATAAAGCAAATCCAATTTTTTGTTTACCAATAAAGTCTATATTGATATCAGACTTGATAAGCTGCATTATTTATTTCCTTTATATACTTAGTTTTGACACTTGTTTATTTTTAAGAGTAAAAACCAAAATGTTTTTTGAAAGAACCAGTGCAGTAAAAAGACTTGCAATAATGCCAAGACAAAGGGTAACAGCAAAACCTTTAATCGGACCTGTCCCATATTGGTACAGAACCAGGGCTGCAATAATGGTGGTCACGTTGGCATCAAGAATTGTAAGGGTTGCTCTGTCAAAACCTGCTATAACTGATGCCAGGGGTGTTTTACCGGATCTTAGCTCTTCTCTGATCCTTTCAAAAATAATAACATTGGCATCAACAGCCATACCGATAGTAAGAATGATACCTGCAATTCCGGGCAAAGTTAAGGTGGCCTGGAATGCGGCAAGTCCTCCTCCAATCAGAATAATATTAATAATAAGTGCCAGATCAGCGATCAAACCAGCTTTTTTATAGTATGTAACCATTAACAGGATAACAAGAAGTCCGCCAACAATCATAGAAATAAGGCCCGTACGGATGGAATCTGCACCAAGTGTGGGACCGACCGTGCGTTCTTCAATAATTTTGACAGGTGCAGGCAAAGAACCTGCTCTCAAAGCAATGGCGAGATCCTTGGCTTCATTTAGAGTAAAACTACCGGTTATCCTGGCTTTTCCCCCGGCGATTCTATCTTGTATTACCGGTGCAGAATAAACGGAATTATCAAGTACTATGGCAAGGCGTTTCTGGATATTTTCCCCGGTGATACGGTCAAAAATTCTGGCGCCCTTTCTATTAAACTCAATACCGACCTGGGGTTGCTGAAATTGGTCGAATTCAACTCTGGCATCGGTCAAAAGGCTGCCATCCAAGAGAACTCTTTTTTTGATTAAAAAAGGAATTTTTGTTGATGTACCTGAGTTTGGATTATATTTATTTTGATAGAGTATCTCATCTCCTACGGGAGGTGTTCCATTTATGGCTAAATTAACATCCACATCATCATCTACGAGCCGAAATGTCAATTGGGCAGTTTTTCCGATTAGATCTTTCGCTCTTTCAGGGTCCTTAATACCAGGAAGCTGTATCAATATCCTGTCCCCCCCCTGTATTCTGATATCGGGCTCACTTACACCAAACTCATCAATTCTGTTTCGGATGGTTTCAAGTGCCTGTTCAGTCGCCATCTTTTTAATGCGATCAGCTTCTTCTTCCGGCAGGGCTAATTTGTATGTGATGATATTATTATCAGTTTGAGGTTTTTGGGTAATAAGATTTTCAAAATTTTGGGAAAGAACAGTCTCAAATCCGGATTTGTTTTCATCACCTTGAAATTTTGCAAGGATGGAATTATCTTTAAGACGAGAAATACCAAGATGTTTTACACCTTCTTTTCTAAGCTGTTTTTTAATCTCTTGTATGGTTCTTTCCACCTCTGCTTCAACTGCTTTGATATTTTGAACTTCAAGAACAAGATGCATTCCTCCCTGAAGATCCAACCCTAAATTGATTTTTTTATGGGGCCAGCAATTAAAGAATGTTGGAAGTAACCAGACAATGGCTGCTAAGATAACACCTGTAATTAACACAGTTTTAAAGGTAAACGGTTTCAATCTAATTACTCCTAATGGATTTATTTTTTCTTTTTATCTTCTTTCTGGACAGCTTCGGTATCAGAAATTACGGCTGCAACATTTCCCCGGGAAATTTTTATCTTTACCTTTTCAGCAATTTCAAGACCGATGGTTGTATCATCTATGCTCTGGATGGTTCCATAGATGCCACCAGACGTAACGATTCTAACTCCTTTTTTTAAATTAGATATCATTGCCTTATGTTCTTTGGCTTTTTTCTGCTGGGGTCTGATCAAAAGAAAATAAAAAATTGCAAACAAAATAATAATGGGCAAAAAACCTGCTATTCCACCGGCTTGACCTGCGCCGCCTGATTGTCCCATTGCATATGCTGTGGTAATCAAAATAAATCCTCCTTAGAATAAATAAAATATAAATTTATAATTTTTTAGCCGGAATCCAGAGGTTTTTTCCGTCAAACTGAATTCTGTCTATGTTTTCATAGTTAATTTCCTGGAGAAGTGAAAAGACCTCATCCATATTGTAAACCACAATCTTACTTAACGGGTCTAGTAGATCAACATCAGACCCCACTTTTTTTTCAATAAGATTGTATATAATCACCATGGTTTCGGAAAATTTTAAAATTTTCCCGACACCGGAACTCATCCCCTGATCAACAGGTTCATCTGCCTTTGATGAAACATTTATTTTTTTATATTCATAAAAGTCTTTTAAAAGATTAAAATGAATATTCCATATATTATCACCTGGGGTAACCACATAAATCCCATACTCTTTTATTTTCTGAGGTCGAACAGCTCCTGAGCCCTCAATTTTTTCTTCGAAGACGCCTCCTTTTTTAATAAATGCTTTTTCCAGAATATCTCTCATGGAAATTTGAATATCACCAATTTTAAAGCTTTCATCAGAATTAACAATCATATCAAGACTTTTTTTAATTCCTAAAATCTTTTTTCGTGATGCCATAAGTTCTTTGAGTGCTTTATCTTTTTCGAGGTCTTTATAATTAATGGTCGGCATAACGATAATGTCGCCCCGAACTATTCCATCCTCTTCAGCAATATTTTTTTTATTATTGTCTCCAGTGTTTTGAGGTATGGCGGTTTCAGCCTTTATTGCCGGCAGTTTTTTTTCCTGATGTTTGCTAAAATACTGGATGCTGAATAAAATCACCCCAAGCAAAACCACTGCCATTATTATTAATTTTTTCTTTTTATTCTTTTTCAGAAGCATAAGCTCTCTTTTTTTATTGAGATTGAAATTGTTTCAGATACACGATAGAACGATTTATGTCAAGAAAGGTTTCAATTACTATTAGATATTATAACGATATTGCTTTCTCCGGAAATCATATTTGGATCACCCTCAATCGTAATTGAAACCTTTTTCTTCGATTCAATTTCAGTCAGTTCATCCCTTTTTTTGTTTAACAGGTAACTTGCCACCTCAGAGGGTACAACCCCGGTTGCTTCCTTGATTTCAGGTTTTAATGTCTTTAAACTCAACTGCCTTAAAAATGCAAGCCCCTGGGTTTCTACAGAAGGAATTTGTCCCCTTCCATTACAATACCTGCAAGTTTCATAGCTTCCAAAAGTGATTGAATGCCGGATACGCTGCCGTGACATTTCCAGTAATCCGAATGTTGTTATTCCGCCGACTTTTGTTTTGGCCTTATCGGATTTTAAATGATTTTTCAGGGTTTTTGTGATTTCAGCTTTATGCCGTCGTTCTTTCATATCTATGAAATCCACCACAATCAACCCCCCCATATCACGGAGCCTCAATTGTCGTGCAACCTCCTCGCAGGCCTCAAGATTTGTATGAAAGGCCGTTTCTTCAATATTTTTCTTTTTGGTGGATTTCCCTGAATTTACATCAATGGTAACCATGGCTTCGGTTTGTTCGATTACAAGGAACCCTCCGGATTTAAGGGTAACGGATTTTTTATAAATAGAAGCAATCTGATCTTCAAGCTGATATTTGGTAAATATAGGTTTATCACCCTTGAATTGCTTAACTATTTTTTTTTGTTTCGGAGCTATAACACCAATAAAATCTCTCACCTCTTTAAATATTTCAGGACTGTCAATAAGAATTTCTTTAACGTCAGTTGTGAAATAATCCCTTAAAGATCTTACGGCAAGAGTCTGCTCTTTATAAAGCAAAGAAGGGGCGCTGTTTTTAACGGCTGTCTTGTCGATATTATTCCACACTCGCATCAGGTATTTTAAATCAGCAGATAACAGGGTTTTTGTGGAATTCATTCCTGCAGTTCTGACAATCATGCCGAATCCCTCGGGAACCTTCATTGTTTTCATGATACTGACAAGTCTTTTTCTTTCATCCTCATCACTGATTTTTCGAGAGACTCCTTTGGTAGAATTTCCCGGCATTAAAACAGACAGCCTTCCGGGCAGAGATATATATGTTGTCAGCATGGCCCCTTTTTGACTAATGGGGTCCTTTGTCACTTGAACGATGAGTTCCTGGCCTTTCTTGATTAAATTAAATAGCGCCTTCCCACCGGAGTTGACATCCTGGAAATAGTCTTTATGAATTTCATTTTTCTGAAGAAAACCATTTTTAGGAGCACCATAATCGACAAAGACAGCCTGAAGGCTTGGTTCAACTCTTGTGACAATACCTTTATAAATATTGCCTTGTGTTACCTGTTTTGCAGTTGTTTCAATGTGAAATTGTTCGAGTTTGTTGTCTTTAAGTGCTGCTATTCTGTTTTCGTCGGGGTCTAGCGCATTTATCAGAATTTTTTTTGTCATTACCTCATCTCTTTAATATTTATTATCTAAATAAAATTGTTGAATTTTTAAGTAGTAAATTGAATGGCCCAAGTCAAATTTTTTATTTGTTCGATGGTTTAAATGACCATCTAAATAAGTTCTTTTTGTTTGAGAATATCATAATAGGTAAGTATACGTTCAACATATTGTACCGGTTCCCAGCCTCTCGCATACCCATATCGGGTTTGTTTATAGTATTTAGATTTTGATAATAATGGCAGGGTTGTTTTTAAGCTCTGCCATTTTATTTCATCCAACCCCATATCAATAGCTATCTGTATCGCATCGGTTACATGTCCATACCCGACATTATAACTGGCCAAAGCAAACAGGATACTCTCATACTCATCTTCGAGATAATCAAATTTTTGAACCATTTTATCAAGATATTTTATACCGGCTTTTATGCTTTGTGATGGGTTAAGACGATTCTCAATACCCATCTCTTCTGCCGTAATAGTTGTTACCTGCATTAATCCCCTGACATTTGTAAAACTTTTTGCATTGGGATTAAAACGAGATTCCTGGTAAACAACAGCGGCCACAAGTTTCCAGTCAAACCCATATTTTATGGATTCATCAATAATCATTTTTTTATATCTTGGCAGCCTGGTTTCGATTCTTTGATGAAATCTTTTCAGATCAAACGGATCTGTCTCCTCAATATTAGAATAATACTTATCCGAGATTTGTTTTAACAACCCTGTTTCATTTGCATAGAGAAAAAATTTATTAATCTGCTCCAGCATTTGCGAATCATTTTTATTGACGGCCCATGCAAGGGATTCTTTTTCCTGAAGTGGAATCCCAATCCGGATATCCGGATAGTATCTTTGATTCAAATAAGCAATATTATCATCAGCAACGGTAAATTTTATTTCCCTGTCATGGACCATACGGATCAATTCTTTTGTCGGGATGTTGTTATGAAGGATATAATTAAAATCAACACCGGATTTCTTAATTTCTTCAAGCCGCGACTGGTAAGAGGTTCCTCGACGGACATGCAGGGTTCGAAAGGTCAGGTCTTCAATATTTTTAGGTCCGAAAATCAACTTATGGTGGACAATGCGCTGTTGAATGGGCATATAGGGATTTGAAAAATCGAATCTTTCAAGTCTCTCTTTTGTTATGGTAAGCCCTGATGCGATAACATCACCTTTTCCCTGTTCAAGATAAGAAAACATATTGTTCCAGCCAGGGGTAACAATATCAAGATCAACATTGAGAAAATTGGCAAATTCCCTGGCAAGATCATATTCAAATCCGGTGGGTTGTCCGTTATAGTAATAATAGGAATTAATGGAATTATTGGTGATCAGCCTCAGCACCCCGGTTTTTTTAATTCTTTCTAAACGGGTCAGATCAGAACCGAATTCCGTATTGTGGATTAATACGGATAAAAGAACAAAAAAAGACAATATACCAATGAGGTTTATTAAAATAAAATTATTAAAATAAAATCTTTTCATTTTTTATCATCATAAGGTTTAATTGGCATAATTTCCACTTTATCAACATTTTGATATCCACGGGGAAGTTTTTTCCCTCTGTGGCCCCTCATCCCCTTATAATTTTTTTGATTTCCAGGCGTCAATTTAAGAAAGTGCCTGCCGGAATGTATAACAAAATTAGAGTTTACCGGCAATATTTTAAGGAACTTAAGTTTTTCAGGATTCGTCGAACTCAATTCTTTTTTAGGAATGGAAATAATTTTGTTTCCCTGTCCTTTTTTTAAATTTGGCAGTTGATCCAGGGCAAATATTAAGAGCCTGCCTTTAGAGGTAACAGCAGCGATGGCGTCCTTTCCCAAGTCAACAACTTTATCGGGATGTAATAATTGATGATTTGGTTTTAAAGAGATGACAGCTTTGCCGTTTTTAAAATGGGTTAAAAAATCAGAAAATTTGATAATAAATCCATATCCGCTGTCTGAACCGACCAGGAAATGATTTTCAGATTCTCCTGACAGCATGAATTTGATAAAAGCATTCGGTTGAATAGACAAATGACCGGTTAAAGGTTCTCCATTGCTCCTTGCCGAAGGAAGTGAATGAGAAAACAGCATATAGCTTCTGCCGGTATTATCCAAAAAGATGATGGGTTTGTCACTTTTGGTCCTTAAATAGTCCATAAGAGAATCTCCGGATTTAAACTTAACTGCTTCCGGGTTAATCTCATGGCCTTTGGCAGATCGAATCCAGCCATTTTTTGACAGTATAATGGTCACAGGTGTAATATCTATAACATCAGTAACTGAGAATTTTTCCGCTTCTTTCCGCTTCTTTATGGGTGAGCGTCGTTTGTCACCATATTTTTTAGTATCAGATTTGATTTCATCTTTTATATATTCTTTAAAGGTCTTTTCATCACCAAGGATTTTTTTGAGTTGTTTTTTTTGGAATTCCAGATCTTTTAATTCGGATTTTATTTTCATTTCTTCTAATTTGGCAAGTTGACGCAGTCTGATTTCCAGAATCGCAGCAGCTTGGAGTTCGGTTAATGGAAAGGCTTTGATTAGATCCTTTTTGGGTTTGTCTGATGCTCTGATAATTTTAATCACTTCATCTAAGTTGATAAAGGCAATGAGAAAACCTTCTAATATATGAAGACGATTTAAAATCTTCTCTAACCTGAAGTTTAGCTTTTTTCTTACGGTATCCGCTCGGAATTCAAGCCATTCCGTCAGAATTTCCAATAAATTTTTCACTTGAGGGCTGCCATTAATTCCAATCATATTCATGTTAAAAGAGTATGATTTTTCAAGATCTGTGGTGGCAAACAGATGATCGGTTAATGCGGCCAGGTCAACCCTGTTTGATCGTGGAATCACAACCAGACGTGTCGGCTCTTCATGGTCTGACTCATCTCTTATATCACTGACCATCGGAAGTTTTTTGGCTTCCATCTGGGCGGCAATCTGTTCATAGATTTTTTCCGTAGAGGCATGATGGGGCAGGGCGGTAAAAATTATTTCCGAATCTTCTACGTGGAATTTTGCACGCATCTTTATCCTGCCGGAACCTGTTTTATAAATTTCTTTTATTTCAGACGCAGGCGTGATGATTTCCGCATCAGTCGGGAAGTCAGGGCCTTTAATAAATTTGCAGATTTTATCAAGGTTTGCGTCCTCATTATCTATTAAATGGATCAAAGCCTTTGAAACTTCGCGCAGATTATGGGGCAGAACACTGGTAGCCATACCAACGGCAATACCGGTCGAACCGTTCAATAAAATATTTGGCAGGCGGGCTGGAAGAATAGTGGGTTCGTTAAGGGTACCATCAAAATTGGGTACCCAGTCTACGGTTCCCAGATCAAGTTCCTGAAGAAAAATTTGAGCATATTTTGATAATTTTGATTCCGTATACCTCATGGCTGCAAAGGATTTCGGATCATTGGGATCTCCCCAGTTCCCCTGCCCGTGAACCAAAGGATATCTCAGAGAAAAAGGCTGTGCCAAAAGAACCATGGCTTCATAACAGGCTGTATCACCGTGAGGATGAAACTTACCCAGTACATCTCCTACCGTTCTTGCTGATTTTTTAAATTTTGCCGTAGACGATAACCCCAGTTGACTCATGGCGTAAACAATTCTTCTTTGGACCGGTTTTAACCCATCGCTGATATGGGGCAGGGCACGATCTAAAATAACATACATGGAATAGTTTAAATACGCTTTTTCGGCAAAATCCTGAAAAGGTATTTTTTCATAATCTTCAATCTCAGATGAAAGCGTTTCTTTCATGAGTCAATCTCTTTTATGTTGCCTTTGGATTCTATCCATATTTTTCTGTCTTTCGCTCTTTTTTTCCCCAGGAGCATATCCATGATCTCATAGACCTTTTTTATTGATTCTTCGCAACTATTGTTTACAGATAATTGGACAAGTCGTCTTGAATCCGGTGATATGGTTGTCTCCTTAAGCTGTGCCGGATTCATCTCGCCGAGTCCCTTAAATCTTTGAATATTTATTTTGCCATGTTTTTTACGCCGGTTTATTCTTTTTATAATATTGTTTTTTTCCGGGTCATCCAATGCGTAAAAAACTTCTTTGCCAACATCTATTCTGTATAGCGGTGGCATGGCAATAAATACATGTCCTCCTTTTACAATTTGGGGGAAGTGTTTTAAAAACAATGCACACAGCAATGTTGCGATATGCAGTCCATCAGAGTCAGCATCTGCTAAAACACATATTTTATTATACCTGAGTTTGGAAATGTCATCTGATCCTGGCAAAACGCCTAAAACCTGGGAAATATCCCTGATTTCTCTAGATTCGTTAATAGCAGAAGAGTCAATATCCCATGTGTTTAAAATTTTGCCACGCAAGGGCATAATGGCTTGAAAACGCCTGTCTCTCGCCTGCTTGGCAGAGCCGCCCGCAGAATCTCCCTCGACAAAAAACAATTCCCTTTTGTTTTGATCAACACTTGAACAATCAGATAATTTAGCAGGAAGCGTGACACCATTTGATGTCCTTTTTTTGGCAACTTTTTTAGATTTTTTTATACGGTTTTTTGCATTTTCAATGGCAAAAGCGGATAGTTTTTCACCTTCCTCGATATTCTGATTCAGCCATAAACTGAATGCATCTCTCACCTGGATATTTACAAGATTTGCACAATGACGTGAAGAAAGTCTCTCTTTTGTCTGTCCGGAAAACTGGGCATCGGAAAGCTTGACAGAAAGGATATAGCCAACCCTATCCCAGATATCTTCCGGAGCAAGATATAAGCCCTTTGGTAAAAGATTTCTGAACTTGCAAAATTCTCTGACCGATTCCAACAGCCCTGATCTAAATCCATTGACGTGGGTTCCGCCTAATTTTGTAGGAATAAGATTTACATAACTTTCTTCAGGGTTCGATCCTGACTCCAGGGTCCAGTTGAGTGCCCAGATGAGATGGATATCCTCCCCTTGAAGCTCTCCTGTAAAGGGAGAGGGGAAAATACATTTTTTCTGTGTTAAATATTCGTTCAGATAAGCATCTATCCCCTGGTCATATTTCCAGACAATTTTTTCTTTAGAGGCTTCATCATAAAAAGAAGTGGTAAGCCCTTTGCAGAGAACTGCCTTTGATTTTAAAGCAGATTTCAATGCTCTTTTTGAAAACAATTGTGTATCAAAATAAGAACCATCAGGGTAAAATTGGACAGATGTTCCGGATTCTTTTTTTTTAATTTTGTTTACAATTGTAAGTTCTTCGGTTTTGAACCCATTTTCAAAGCCAATACGGTATTTTTGTCCATCCCGTTTAATATGAATTGTCAACCAGGAAGACAACGCATTAACCACAGAAACGCCGACACCATGTAAACCTCCTGAATAACTATAGTCTTTATTGGAAAACTTGGCTCCTGCATGAAGTTTTGACATAATCAATTCAACACCGGATACTTTTTCTTCAGGATGGATATCTACCGGCATTCCACGCCCATTATCCGAAACGATAATAGATTGGTCTGTCTTTAATACAACATCAATTTGAGTCGCATAACCTGCAATCGCTTCATCAACGCTATTGTCAATGACTTCAAATGCCATGTGATCCGGGCTTGAAGTGTCTGTGTACATCCCGGGTCTTCTTTTGACCGGATCAAGACCTTTTAAAACCTCGATTGATTCTGCATTGTATGCATTGACTAAGTCTTTATTTTTGTTGCTCGGCTCAAATAATTTCATAAATTGTTCTATTGTGACATAAACGTTAATTAACTATAAAGATTTTAAACATACCCCTATATCATTTTTATTTATAAATGTAAAAACGGGAAAATTATAATCATTAAAGATGAAATGAATACTGCCTTTTATTTTTCAGAAGGCGTTGCAAGATGGTTTTTTTGCCGGTTTTTATTAAAATCCGCTACCACCCGAACAATTTCTTCAGGATCATCTAAAAGATGAAAAATACTAAGATCTTTTTCGGAAATCATTTCTTCTTTTAAAAATTTATCTTTCACCCAACGGACCATGCCTTTCCAGTAGTCTTTGCCTACAAGAATAACGGGCACCTTCCGGATTCGTTGCGTCTGAATCAATGTAATGGTTTCAAACAGCTCATCAAGGGTTCCAAAACCTCCCGGCATAATAATGAAGGCCTGGGCATATTTTAAAAACATGACCTTTCGAACAAAAAAATATTTAAATTCTATTTGTGTGGTAGCATAAGAATTCGGCTTTTGTTCAAATGGCAGTGTAATGTTTAATCCGATAGAATCGGCACCTCCTGCCGCTGCCCCCTTATTGGCAGCCTCCATAATTCCGCCGCCTCCACCGGTAATAACCGAATATCCTTTTTTGGCAAACAATGCTGCAAGGGTTTCGCACTTTTTATAATACGGGTGTTCACAGCTGGTTCTCGCAGATCCGAAAATGGATACCGCAGGACCAAGATTATGTAACGCGTCAATTCCTTCGACAAATTCTCCCATGATTTTAAACAACCGCCATGACTCCCCTGGTTTAAAATCATTAATGGGATATTTTCCGTTGATTATATGTTTTTCCATGTTGATTATTCCAATAACTTTCTTATATTTATACCCGTGTGAAGGGATAGAATATGGTAAAATAAATCAATATGTGTTATTTTACCCAGTAAATCAAAGGCCTATCATACAAAAATATAACAGTCAATTATAAGCCGTCTTACATTGACATTTTTTGGGGAAAGATATAAAGAAAAGAAAAAATTTCATGGAAAGAATAAGATTGAAAAACAGTGGAATAATTGCTCGCAGAACATCGGTTAAAAATGAACTTGGAATGCACGCAAGACCAGCATCCAAAATTGCACAAATAGCTGAGTCAGCTCAATCTGACGTATGGCTTTGTGCAAATTCAACTAAAGTTGATGCAACAAGTATCATCGACATACTAACTCTGTGTGCTGTAAAAGGAACTAAGATTGTGATCGAAATTAAAAATCAGGAAGATATTATGGTTCTTGATCAGATAGTTGATTTTTTTGAAGCCGGTTTTGGAGAAACATAAAGATGAATATCTCAAAGTCAGGGCAGATAATTATTAAAGGGATTAGCGGTTCCCCCGGCATTTGTATTGGTAAAGCATATATTGTTGATAGAGAAGGCGTTAATATCACTAAACGATATCCGGTCAGTGACGCCCTGGTACCCAAAGAAATAGACAGATTCAAACAGGCTGTTTCAAAAGCAAAAAATGACCATGCCAAAGTAATTGAGTCCCTTGATAAAGATTTGGGAGAAAATTTAAATATTCTTGAAACACATATGGTGCTCTTTAAAGATAAGATGCTGTATGGCAAGACCATTGAGACCATTTCCAATGAAAAAATAAATGCTGAATGGGCATTGAGAAAAGTATCCGGCAAAGTCAAATCCATGTTCCAGCAGATTGATGATGTTTACCTGCAGGCCAGGGTCATTGATATTGTTCAGGTATCAGACAAAATCATGTCGTATCTTGTTGGAGCCCAGGATATTAAGATTTCAGATATAAATAAACGCGTCATCCTTGTGGCTCATGATTTATCGCCTGCTGATGCCAGCCAGATACAACTTGAACGGATAAAAGGGTTTGTTACTGACCGAGGAGGGAAAGATTCCCATACAAGTATTGTTGCAAAATCATTAAGGATTCCTGCTGTTTTAGGGCTAGGTCTGGCAACGACCAGTGTTAAAAATGATGATATTTTAATTGTCGATGGTTCCTCCGGAACACTGATTATCAATCCTGAGGAAGATACACTCTTCAAGTACGAAGAGCGTATGGAAAGATTCGAAGAATACAGAGCCGGTTTAGAAAGAGAAAGCCATCTGCCAGCTATTACAAAAGACGGCATTTCTTTAAATCTCATGGCCAACATTGAACTTGTGGAAGAAGTCGTTGCAGCCAAAGATTACGGGGCAATTGATATCGGGCTTTTCAGAACGGAATTTTTATATCTTGATTTAAAACGGTTCCCGACCGAGGACGAACTTTTATGTAAATATAAAGAACTTGTCGAACTCATGACTCCACAGAGTGTTACCATCAGAACACTTGATATTAATGGAGATAAGGTTAATCCTTATCTGACGGCTATTGAAGAGGCCAATCCTTCTTTAGGATTAAGAGCCGTAAGGTTCTGTCTTGAGAATGAAGATATTTTTATCACACAGTTGAAAGCTATTTTCAGGGCAGCAGCCTTTGGAAATATCAAGCTGTTGATTCCCATGATCTCCTGTGTTGAAGAAATTATTCAGGTTAAACAGGTAATTAACAAGGCGATTCTTGAACTTGAACAAGAAGCTAAAATTTTTAATAAAGATATCCCTCTTGGAGTTATGATTGAAATTCCATCTGCTGTAATGATAGCTGAACACCTTGCAGACCATGTGGATTTTTTCAGTATTGGAACAAATGACCTGATTCAATATTCCATGGCGATTGACAGGCAAAACAGACGGGTAGCCCATCTCTACCAGGCACTCAATCCGGCTGTACTAAGAATGATAAAAATGACCTGTGATGCAGCAAAGAAAAAAGGGATTGATCTTGTCATGTGTGGAGAAATGGCTGGAGATCCAATGAATATACCTGTTCTTGTCGGTATGGGATTAACTGATTTTTCCATGAATTCGGCTTCCATTCCGGAAGTTAAAAAATTGATTCGTAACCTTGATACTAAAAAAGCAAAAAAGACTGTAAAAAAAATTATGACTTTAAGTTGTGTCCAAGAAATTTCTGATTTTATTTTAGAAGAATATAAAGAAATATTTCCTTTTGATAAATTGGCTGAATAATCAATGACCTCAGAATATATTAAAATCATTGCAACCAATAAAAAAGCTCGGCATAACTATGCTATTGAATCAGAATATGAAGCAGGAATTGTTCTTGTCGGAACCGAAGTTAAGGCGATCCGGGAAGGAAGAGTCAGCTTTCAAGATGCTTATGCAGATATAAAAAACGGTGAGATCTTTTTAAGACAATTGCATATTTCACCATACAAATATGCCTACAACAGCAATCATGAATCATTGAGGACAAGGAAACTTTTGCTTCATAGATATGAGATTAAAAAACTTCGGAGTAAAATTAAAGAAAGAGGGTATACGCTTGTGCCGCTGCAAATATACTTTAAAAATGAAAACATTAAAGTTAAGATCGGTCTTGGCAGGGGCAAAAAACTATATGATAAAAGACAAAGCATCAAACAAAAAGATATGAAACGGGACCTTGATAGAGAACGAAAAAAACAATCCTATTAGCTGTCTTATTGACTTTTTAAAACGAAGTTATAAACAAAAAAGTCTTCAACGCAAAATTCCCTAATGATAAAAAACAAATACAGATTGAAAGGCTATATCATCACCGGGTACGATAGATTTTTTTATACCTGGGAGATGAATATAGTACTTGGCGAACATCGGATTGGAAATTGTTTCATTATCGGAGATATTCTTGTAATTGATTCCTGGAGCCATAAAAAGGATGGCTGTTTAAAATTGGAGTATCACGAAAAGTTAATGAAATTGCCCGCCTGGAACAAGACTCGGTATTATTGTTTTAGTACCAGCTTGCGGAATGTCAGCACAGGACAAAATCTTTCAAATTATTTTAATCAATGGCGGGTCAACCAGGAAAAAATAAATATAAGATCGGTTAATGTAGATGGGAAAGGCATCTTCCGTTTGGATAGACACAAAATTATTATTGAGGAAAATGGAAATATTTCATGGCAGGTCTATGAGGGATTGAACAAAATCAAAGAAGGGCGATGTATCATTGAATCAGGTATTCTTTTTATTGGATCTAAGGAGTATGACTCCTATGAAAAGCAAAGTAAAAAAGAATGGCTCCGCAGGTTAAAATTGTTGCCACAATGGGACAAAACATTTGCATGGAGTCACCGGAAAGTTTTGCGAACATGCCAACAGGAAAATGAAATAAAAAAATCAAATCTATTTCGTTCGAATATAGAGCATATAAAAACTATTATCACAGGCAATATGGCCCCTTCAAAAAACCACGAATATAAATATAAAAAACTAAAGAAGACTAACCTTAACCTCCTGCCACCAGGCGTTGACTGCCGGAAGCTGTCATTGAATTACTTTGCCAGAATGAAAGCTTGGCGGGATCGATTCGTACCCTTGCTGATAGAAGTCATTTGCGTCGGGTTTCGTTTTTTTTCATTGTTTCTAAAAAAAATAGTGCATGGATTCCGCAAGACAATAGAATATTTCAGCAACCGCTTTAGGCGGTAGATACGAAATTCTTTACAGTGGAATAAAGCGGGCAAGGAGATACTTTGTACAACAAACAAAAAGAAAACCAAATAAACCCTTGCTTCCCTGGAGAGCCATGTTCGGAACCATCCTAATTTCAGTCTGCACCTTCATGCATGTCTATGTTTTCTGTAGAGCATCCTCCGTACCGTTTGTGGAGCGGTACATACCCCGAAAGATATTTATCGCCACAGGCGTGATCCTCTGGGCCATTTTTTTCTTTGGTCGTATCATAGGACACAGCAGAACGGGAATTCTGGCTGGCGTCCTTGAATTTCTCGGAATGAACTGGATGGCGGTTTTATTCCTGACTTTTATTCCTCTTCTTTTGATAGATCTCATCACCTTTTTTGGTTTTGTCATGCCCCGGTTATCATCCTATCTGCGAGGTTTTGCCTTGTTAATTGGGATGCTACTCTCGCTGATCGCACTTTTTCAGGGTCTTAGGCCGCCAGTAGTAGAAAAATACGAGGTGAGTCTTCCCGGCTTACCTGATGCTCTGGATGGAACAGTGATCATTGCTCTGTCTGATATGCATCTGGGTTCACAGCTCGGCGAGAGTTGGCTGGCAGCGCGGATCGCCCAGGTAAAGGCACACCAGCCCGATTTTGTGGTTTTGCTTGGTGATATTTTTGAAGGGCATGGTCCTCCTGAAGACCAGTTGATTGACACATTTAAGCAACTCTCCGCATCTTATGGGTGCTGGGCTGTCCCTGGTAATCATGAATCTTACGGGAGAAATAAAATAGGCTTGTTTGAAGCAGCAGGTTTCACGTTGCTGAACAACGCATGGACCGAAGTGAGGCCGGGTCTTATCCTGGCAGGCGTTGAGGATCTCACGACCAGACGCCGAAACGGTCAAAGCGGCGATCCCATCTCGCAAGCGCTCGCAGGTCGTCCTCCCGGTGCTACAATTCTCCTTTCACATACGCCGTGGCAGGCTGAAAAGGCAGCTAAAGCGGGTGTAGGGCTGATGCTCAGTGGTCATACCCATGGGGGACAGATCTGGCCATTCGGCTATTTGGTCCAAAAACTATACCCCCTTCTGGACGGGCGTTACGAGGTGGATGGTATGACAGCTATCATTTGCAGAGGTACGGGAACATGGGGGCCACGCATGCGACTCTGGCATCCCAGTCAGATTCTCCATGTGACACTGCGAGGACAAAGGGAAAAGAATTTGCTTAAAGACATGCTTAGACAGTGAAAGCGGATGCGCTGTTTTTGTAAATGCCAAAGGCACTGGAGGTACGAACTACCTTAATTGTTTGTTTTGAGGGTGTCTACAATATCCTCAACCATTTTTATTTATTTTCAAAACATGATACGTACACCGTAAGTTTTATTTGGCAGCTATAGGTTTTATATGAATATATCGAAGATTGTTCTGGTGCAACCACCCATAGAAGATTTTTATCTGACAAAAAAGAGAACCATTCCCTACGGACTTGCATCCATTGCCGCCTCCCTTATAGCCAACGGATTTGATGTTGAAATACTGGATTGTCTTGCAAACCATAAATCTAAGAAAATTAAATTGCCTAAAGAATTTTTTTTCCTAAAATCCTTTTACGGCAAAAAAGATATGTCTGCTTTTTCTCTTTTCCACGCTTTCAGGCATTTTGGATACAGCTATGAATATGTTGGAACAAAAATCAGGGAAAAAGAACCGTTTATCGTTGGAATTTCCTCTCTTTTTACCGCATATTCAAACGAGTCCATAAAAACTGCCATAACTATAAAAAAATTTTACCCAAAATGTAAAATTGTATTGGGAGGCCATCACCCCACCTTTTTCCCTGAAAAAGTACTGGAATGTGATGCCATTGATTTTGTGCTCCGGGGAGAGGGAGAGATCAGTATGACCGATCTTTGTGAAGCATTGAAAAATGACACCGATCTAAAGCAGGTCCCGGGAATTGCCTTTAGAGAAAAGGATGCGTATTTTATTTCAGATTCTGCCTGGATACCGGATTTATCTGCTATCCCCATACCGGAAAACCGGCTTATAAATCATGGCTTCTACCAGAGAAAAAACCGGGCCGCAACCACTATCGTAGCCAGCAGGGGCTGCCCCATGCAATGCTCCTATTGTTCTGTTTCTGCCTCATCCGCCCATGCCCCGTTCAGGCAGCGGTCTGTTGGGAGTATCCTGGATGAAATTAAAGCGCAGGCCAAAGACGTTGATGTCGGCTTTATTGACTTTGAAGATGAAAATCTTTGTTTAAACAAGAAATGGTTTATAAAACTTTTTTCAAAAATAAAATCTTATTTTAAAGATAAAAATGTTGAGCTGCGCGCCATGAATGGTCTTTACCCGCCGGCCATAGATGAAGAGATTGTCTCCTTAATGACAGATTGCGGGTTTAAAACACTCAATCTGTCATTGGGGTCAACCTCAAAAACCCAGCTTGCAGAATTCAACCGACCTGATGTCAGAAAAGCCTTTGACAAAGCACTTGATCTTTCACAAAAATATGGCCTTGAAGCGGTTTCATACATAATTGCCGCAGCACCCAATCAGACGGCAGAAAGTTCGTTAAAGGATCTTTTATATCTTGCTCAAAAAAGAACCCTTGTGGGCCTGTCCATCTTTTATCCGGCTCCAGGCAGCCTTGATTATGAGCTTTGTAAAAACAATAAGATTTTACCTGATAATTTCAGCCTGATGCGATCTAGTGCCCTTCCGTTGGATGATACAACAACAAGAATTGAAGCGGCTACCCTGTTAAGGCTTTCCCGCATTCTTAACTTTATGAAACATCTCATGGATTCAGAAGGAACCCTGCCGGAATTAAAACCCTTTTACAGCCTGAAAAATCCTGAAACAATAAACCGGAAACTCCTGTCCAAAATACTATTACAATGGTTTTTGTATGACGGAAAGATCCGGGGTATCCATCCCAATGGAGAGATCTATATTCATCTGGCCGATATACATCTGACACAAACCTTTATCAACCAAATAAAAAACATCCGGATACAAGGTGTGAAACCACAAATTAATCCAATTGCAAAGGGCAATAAAACCTGTAATTTCATATGTAAAAAAGCATAATACTACAAGGAGAAAGGAAGATGAATTATAGAATATCACCTCTTTGGTGGCCTTTTTTGGCCATATCTTCACCCGTAATTGCACCCTGGTTGTATGTCAAAAACCAAAAATTTAAAAAAAACAGACTCAAGGCTGAAACACAAAATCGGAAAAGGATAAAACAAGCAAACCTGCTTGATCTGCCGGAACTCGATTTTCTTGAACTGACAGTGCTTGTGGAATGGTCTGCGAAAAAAGGTTTTTTAGGAGACGCCGGCGTCTCCTATCTTTTTAAAACAGATAAAGGCACACTTCTTTTTGATGTCGGTTTTGGACCGACGCGACCAGCTTTTTACCATAATGCGGGCAAACTCAAATTCCATATGGATCAAGCAGATGCACTTGTTATCTCCCATCTTCACTGCGACCATATGGGAGGAATGGCAGCGCAACGGAACCGACAGGTGTCTATTCCGGAACAATTGATGCCGTCAAGCCCCATACCCTGTTTTCTTCCGGATGCTGCTCAAGCTTCCGGTTTTGACACACAGGTCATAAACAAACCTGAAGTGTTGCCATCAGGAATTGCCACAACAGGTCCATTGGCCCGAAGCCTGTTTTTATTCGGTCTTACAGAAGAACAGGCGCTGATTGCAAGAGTCAAAGACAAAGGGCTTGTTGTCTTTACCGGCTGTGGTCATCCCACCATAGAAGTAATATTAAAAATGGTAGGCCAACTGTTCCATGAACCGATCTATGCCATTGGCGGCGGACTTCATTTTCCAATCTCTGATGGAAGAGGCAATCGAATAGGTATTCGATTTCAAACCATCATCGGAACCGGCAAACCGCCCTGGAAGAGAATTGCCGATAGTGATCTTGATAAAACGATAACGGCTATTAATAAAACGGGTCCAAAACAGGTTTTTTTGTCCGGGCATGACACTTGCGACCATTCTCTTGACCGGATGACAAGACAATTGGAAGCCGACACAAAAATATTGACTGCAGGAGAAACGTATATGTTCTAACCACCAAGGGCACTGATCATGTGCTTGCCATAAGACGATCGGGTTCAATAATACTGCCATGGGTGTCCTTTTTGATCGCCAGAGAGCCTGGGATTGGAAAGGTATGTTCGAGAAAATTTCCAGTAATACTGATATTATTATCGTTTGGTATAATAATAAAAGCAAATTGTATTGCCCTGGCAAACCGTGATTTCAGAATCGAAACAAAAAAGTGCAAACTTGCAACCGTGAGCAATGTATTGAATTTTCTTTAGGCCCAAACAGCTCATAACTTATTAGAATTAAAGCAAATAAATTGCAGTTAATCAATTTATTTGCTTTGGCACATGGTTTGCAACATAGATTATTCGCTTAAAAAATAAGCCAACTGAATGAAAAATGAAACTTAAAGGAGAACCACATGCGTGTTACAGATCTTTATAAAACTAAAGAACCGGTAATTTCCATGGAATTTTTTCCGCCCCGGAATCAGATAGCAGCAGATAAGTTCAGTGAGACGGTTGATGTATTATCAGCGCTTCATCCGGACTACTTTTCCGTTACATTCGGTGCCGGCGGTTCAACCCGGGATGGATCATATCAGGCGGTCAAGGAGTTGCTGATCAAAAAACAACTTCCGACTGTTGCTTATATCGCGGGTTTTGGATTGGGGCCGGATGACATCAGACCTGTGCTGGATGCCTATGAGAAATTGGGCATAGAAACCATTTTTGTCATCAGAGGGGATCAACCAACAACCGATGGATTTGAGAGTCATCCAGACAGTTTTTCGTATGCCTCTGAATTGATTTCATATATCAAATCCCATTATGATTTTACGCTCGGCTGTGCAGGATATCCAGAGGGGCATATCGAATCCAAAGATATTGAAACGGATATCAAACACCTGAAAGAAAAAGTGGATGCCGGGGCAGAGTATATCGTGACTCAATACTTTTATGATAATCAATATTTTTTTGATTTTGTGAGCAAATGCAAAAAAGAAGGAATTGAGGTGCCCATTATCCCTGGGATAATGCCGATTTATACGATTAAAATGACCCGAATGCTGTCTAAAGTATGTGGTTCCAGCATCCCGGCCGGACTGGAAAAAAAATTAAAGGCGATTGATCCGGAGGATAAAGATACCATATTGAAACTGGGAATAGATGTTGCAGTTGATCAATGCAGGGGATTACTGGAAAAAGGTGTTGCCGGGCTGCATTTATATACAATGGACCGCTCAAAAACAACCGTTGAAATCCTTCGGCAGCTCAGTCAGGAAAAGTGCCTGTCATTAGGATGATACCCAGTGCCCGTATGGGTGGGAGGAAAAATGAAAAAAATTGGCATAATAATTTGTGATCGTTATCATACCTGCGCAGGTGGGAAATGTCTTCGAGCCATGCGTAATCGTGAAGGTGGTTTTGCCCTGTACAAGGAAGAGGAAGTCGAGATGGTCGGGTATACGACTTGTGGAGGCTGCCCGGGTGGAAACATAGAGTACGCCCCCGCAGAGATGAAAAAGAATGGCGCAGATGTCATCCATTTGGCCACAGGGTTGGTGGTCGGCTATCCACCTTGCACACGGCTGAAAACATTTTGTGAATTCATCCCTGCTAAATACGGGCTGGACGTGGTTATTGGAACCCATCCAATTCCACAAAACTATTACTTGATCCACAAGGGTTTAGGGACCTGGCAGTCTGATCGATGGCAACGTCGTATAGGGCACGTTTTGGCTAATGAAGAAATACGATTGGCATATGATTGATACACTTTGAAATAAAGGTATGCGATAGCACGCAACGAAGAGAAATGCATTTCATTGAAAGCCGGCGCTCTCTCGCTTAATTGAAGAGGTTTTATTCCGGTTGAAAGTTGCGTTGAGCGCTGCCTTTCAAATATATTGAGGTCAACAATCCATTTAATTTTGCTTTCTCCAGTAGAATCATTTTCTGAAAATTTATTTGTCTTGCACCACAAATTATAGTACGTTGATTTTTACGGTATCCAGATCTGAGACTGTCAGAGATGCAGAGAAACAGACCGAAGATATCGCTAACCACATTAGTTCACTTATTGTTGAACATCAGAAAACAGTAAAGGCGCTTGCCAGGCATAATGAAATTTCAAACCACCTAATCAAAAAAGATTCACACACACTTTCAAAAGCAAACTCCATACTTGATCTGTTTCATCAATCCTTTGATCTCGATGTTTGTTATTTGATGGACAGGAGCGGGGAAGTTGTAGCAACCTCCAATCGTAATGACCCTAAAAGTTTTGCAGGTAAAAATTATTCTTTCAGGCAATATTTTTTGGATTCAGTTAATGGCAGTGCATCCGTTTACATGGCCCTGGTCTGGAATAGAAAAGGAAGGGGATGAATATGCTATTGATAAGTCCGGCAATAAATATCATCTTCATGAGGCAGCAATCAGAAATTACAGTGGCTGGAAGGTGCTTTATCTGGACAATCACAGGATTGCTGTTGAAAAAATGTCGGGATCTATATTCAGAACAGCAGGGTATGTGGTTATCGGTTTTATTCTGACTATGGTTGTATCGGTTTTTATGCTCTATAAAAAGGCCTCTGAAGGGATTAGCGAGCGGCAGGAGCTTGAAAAAAGACTGCGGGACATCTCCATAACAGATGAACTGACGGAGCTGTATAACAGACGGGGTTTTTTCAGGCCGGCTCTTCATCAATACCATATAGCACACAGAGACAAGATACCTATGCGTTTATATTACATGGACATTGATAACCTGAAATATATAAATGACAGATATGGTCATCAGGAGGGTGATGTTGCCATCTCGGATACAGCCAGGATATTGAAAGAAACTTTTCGTAAATCGGATATTCTTGCGCGGCTGGGAGGAGACGAATTTTCGGCCCTGATAAAGAGTACTGAAGAAATCGATATAAGCACCCGCATTCAGAAGAAAATAGATACTTATAATCGCGGTGAAGATAAGCCGTTTACATTGAGCATTAGTGTCGGAGAACTATCTTATGACCATGAAAAGCCGATGGATTTTGATGATTTTGTTAGTATGGCTGATGCGTTAATGTATGAGAAGAAAAAGGAAAAGAAAAGAAACTAAATGGACCCACATTTGGCAAAGGAATCAGCTCGGGGCCGGACATGTTTCAAAAAGAAGGAATACAATTGCATTCAGCAGATGGCGAGAATCACGGTCAAATTGACCGGGCTGTTTTTGCTCCTGCTATGGTTTGCATATACCGCAAGGTTTATATCCTTCCAGAAGAGCTTCTTCTCTGGTGTTGAATACCGCAGTGCATTTTTTACTTTTTGAATACTGACAATCGAGACTGTGAAAAACATGTGAGCCCGTATTGCCCAATAAATTGGGAATGTCATCAGTGGGTTTGTCTGTAATGGCGCTATTATTCCAACAGTCTGTCGCCTCTCCGCATTCAGGTGGCTTGCTCTCATAGTTAAGATAAATTGTCAGGCATCCGGCTAATATAAGAATTAACGGTATTATGCCAGCCAGAAGATTTAGAAAAGCTGGGAAGAATGCGAAAAAACAGGATAATCCAAGAATAATTGCTATCGATCCACCAATAATTTTTTTCATAAGTAAATTCCTTTAATTTGAAAATTCTAATAACTTGTGCAGAGTGAATAACTGTTTCTCTTATTGTATGTATTGTTATTTGAGCAATGTTGTCAAGGAATTGGATTTAGGGTGTCGACCAAGTTACCCGACAGACCTTTCTGGTTTTCATTTATAAAACTCCGTGATTGAAATTAATTGTGAAGCTGAACTTGAACAGGATTGCTAAGCAGAGGAGAACTTGTCAATATGATTGTAAAATAGAAACTCTTCTTGCATAGAAATCTTATTATTGGTATTGAGATGTTTCATTAAACAGATATCGCCGGGATAAAAATGATGGAACAAGTAGATCCAAAACTTTATGGTCTTTCACCTCGAACCGTATTAATGAAATGGGATTCTGAAGAATTTATCCTGGTCATTAACAGGAAAAGCAGAATAATAATGAAGGATGCTCTTACAATTCTAAAAAAAGTTGAAAAGATAAAAGAAAAAGTTCCAAATGCCTCTGTTGCTTTGGAAACAAACGCCCCGGTTTGCAGTAAATCAATTAAATTTTTGGAAGAGAAGGACGTTGATGTTTTGAAAAGTGTTTGACGATAACTTAAAATATTATAAGTGAAAAATAATGAGCGACAAAAAAAATACTGATTCCATAACCCCGCCAATGCAAAGTAATCCAACCTTGAAAGAATATCGCTGTCCACATTGTAATAGATTTCTTTTCAAGGGAAATGTTAAGAAGTTGAATATGCTGTGTCATCATTGTCAGAAATTGATAAATGCTGACGAAAGTGAGCTTTTAAAGATAAAAACAGACGAAACCTGAAGTCATTTCCCCTATTAATTTATTATTTTCAATGAGGGTAATTGTTGTTCCATAGTCTCATTGTGTTTGTCGATGATGCTAAAAGCACAAGACTATTCATAATAGTGCTCTTGATACCAGGAAAAATTCAGGGGCCAGACTTTGAATACAAGTACCCGTTATTCGAATTTTGATTGCAGTCACTACTGCCAAAAGAAGTCAACGCTTTTTGATTAAGGGCTTACAGAGACTGTAGATAGACAACGGGCTCGCCTTTTTACTATCCAAGAAATGGATAGTTCTTCTCAATATTTTATCTAAAAAAGTGGCTTAACCCTGTGCCTACTTTTTTGGGGGAGGATCAAAAACGTATCCGGGTTCCCATAAAGAAGAATTTTAAAAGATTTTTTCCTCTTTAAACGTCACCAGACCCTCCTTAAGAAAGATTCTTACCAGAGATA
>NZ_JAUWQB010000109.1 GCF_030611305.1 Desulfobacula sp.
TTGTTGTCGTTATTGAGCTCAATAACGACAACAACGCAAGCCTGACCCCGTCTGTTTTAATTTGTGCCTTTACAATAAAACATATTTTTTGTTTTACAATATCCTTGCAAAAATATTTTTAACGTCCGATAAAAGAAAGCAACATAACTTAAAAAAAGTGAAAATGATTATGTCAGACTATTTTTCTGTGCCTGGATTATTTGTTTTTATAGTTGGCGCCTGTATCGGAAGTTTCTTAAATGTTTGTATTTACCGGATACCTGAAAATAATTCCATTATTACTCCGGGTTCATTCTGTCCCAATTGCAATAAAAATATTCCATTTTACTATAATATTCCCATCTTAAGCTATGTCTTTTTGATGGGTCGCTGCAAATTCTGCAAGCACCCGATATCCATAAGATATCTTTTAATAGAAGCGCTAACCGGTATCTTTGCTCTGTTACTATTTCATAAGTTCGGGTTAACACCTGCCATGGCTTACTGGTTTGTTTTCATTAGTGTTTTGATCACCATTTCCTTTATTGATATTGACCATCAGATTATCCCCGATATCATATCTCTTCCGGGTATTCTGATATTTGCTTCTTCTTTTTGCTTCTTACCTGAAATGACAATAAAAGATGCGCTGCTGGGCATTCTTGCCGGTGGCGGCAGTTTATATGCAGTCGCTCTTTTCTATTATTTATTGAAAAAACAAGAAGGAATGGGCGGCGGTGACATTAAACTTCTGGCCATGATTGGTGCAGCAACAGGGATTAAAGGTGTTATTTTTACTATTTTTGCAGGCTCATTATTCGGCACCATCTTTGGAATTTTAATCATGGTTTACACCAAAATAGCAGACACAAAACTAAGGATTCCTTTTGGACCTTTTCTATCATTAGGAGTAATTCTATATATTTTCTTTGGGAAACAATTAGTCCAATGGTATCTATCGACCCTGGCAATTAATTAAAAAAATGTGAATAAACACTTGACACGCACTTCTCAACGACGTAACGTACGTTTAAACAGTGATTCCATTGAATTTAATTTTAAAAAAATGTTTTAATGACAAATTTCAGTATTTGGAAATTTCTAAAACCTAAAAAAAGGAGTGATACAATGAACAAAGGCGATTTAATCAACAAGGTTTCAGAAGTACTCAGCAGCAAGAAAGAAGCTCAAGCAGCAGTTGACTGCACAATCAAAGCAATTACAGAAGCTCTTTCTAACAATGACTCTGTCACGCTGGTTGGCTTTGGAACATTCAAGACGGCTAATAGAAAAGCCAGAAAGGGAAGAAATCCCCAAACAGGAAAAGAAATTAATATTCCTGCTAGAACCGTACCAAAATTTGTCCCGGGCAAAGCATTAAAAGACGCTGTAAAATAAGGTCTGCCGACTTCATTCAGGCAGTATTTGTTCGTTCAGGTACTGTCTGAATATTTTTTTGTGCGCGGAGTTTATAACTTTTCTATATAATCTCTAACCCAGTTAAGTATCTTCCTTTGATCCTGATTCGGATTTAAAAATTTCTGTTCTGTTTCTTTTAACTCCTGCAACCCTTGTTTGCAATTAAATTTTATATCATTTTTGTATCCGATGATCTGATCTTTTTTCAAAGAAGACCTTAGCCTGTTCAAGCAAAGATAATATTCTGCCTCTTTAGTCTGCCCTGTTTTATCCTCAAAATTTCGTGCGAGAATACGGCTTGCCAAAATTTTTATTCTTGGACTTTTTATTTTTTTTAAAAATTCCTGTTTTTGATGATCTGATCTTAACTCGATCGATTTTAAATTATACAGGGATTTATGAAACAGATCGCTTTGTTTTTTCTCCTGGTTAGAAAAAAAACCATCCTGATAAAGCGCTGCATCCGGGTCCATATCGGGAACAAAAGGATATTTATAATTGCTATGATACTGGATGAATTCAAAAAATCTTTCCCAATGATGACGAATTTTCGCCATATTTTCATTAGCAGACTGTTGTGATGACTCCGGCATCTTATCCCAGAATCTTTCAAGGGCGGGCAAGACGATCAGGGCATCCCCTGATCGTCTTCTTATCACAAAAGTATCACTCATATCCAGACCTGCATCCAGCCCTAAAATATCATCTGAATCAAGTCGTAACCACAGGCTTTGGTTTTTATACGTCAGCGATTGACCAAGATGGACAACGGGCGCCATATAACTCGCTTTTGGCCCGAAAGACGACGATACCATAAGACAGGTCCTAAATCGCGCATTTTGAATATTAATGTCTTTTTCAATGTTATTTATTCTGACTTCGTCTCTTGTTTTATTAAAAAAATCAAGGGCATATTTCCAGATATCTTTTTGTTGAAACAATATTTTACTAAGTTCGATAACAGCTTCAACGTCGTTCAGTGCTTCATGGGCTCTGCCCGATGTTACAAAATTATTTTCACGAACAATGAGATCCAATTTTAACGTTGGTTTTCCATCAATTTGAGGCCACTTCAAACTAGTTGGATGAAACACTTTAAAAATAACAGTGACGGGCAGAACATCCATCCTGGAGCACCCTTTGCTGTATTGATGCGTATAAGGGTCCAAAAGATTACGATAAAACAGGAACCTTAAAAATTCATCGTCAAATCCTAATGAATTATATCCCAGACTTATGGTACCGGGCGTATTCAGTATTTTATGAATTTTTTGTGCAGCTTTATACTCACTGATCCCAAGCTCTAATTCATCATAAGTCAAACCATGGGTTAAAAAAGCGTTTGGTGAAGGAACAATATCTTTTCGTAAACAAATAGTGATCGTTTGCCTGTCAATTTCATTGAGCTCAAGATCGGTTCGGATGCAGGCAAAAGTTAAAATCTGATCAAATGCATGATTTAAACCGCTGGTTTCAATATCATAAAACAAGAAGGTCTTCATTTCTCTTTTTCATTTCCCAACACAAAAAGGGACAAAGAATTCTCTTTGCCCCTAATGGTTCGATTGATGATTTTTACGATTGTATAAAAAAGACTATCTTTTTGAAAACTGGAAGCTTGCTCTTGCGCCTTTTTTACCATATTTTTTACGTTCTTTTTTCCTTGCATCTCTTGTGAGGAATCCCGCACTTTTCAATACCCCTCGAAGATCAGGATCTGAAAGTTCCAGCGCTTTGGACACACCAAGGCGGATGGCACCGGCTTGACCGGTTTTCCCACCACCCATTACCGTAACTTTAACATCAAAAACATCGCTTTTTTCCGTTAGAACCAGGGGAGCTGAAAGCAAATCTCTTGTTACATTTAATTCAAAGTATTCGTTCAGGTCTTTATTATTGACCACAATTTTACCATTGCCGGGAGTTAACCATACTTTGGCTACAGAATCTTTTCTTTTACCAGTCGCGTAAAATACGTTTCCACTTTCCATTGATAATTATCGCGTCCTTTTTTTCTTAAATTTCAACAGCTTCAGGTTTTTGAGCAGCATGGGGGTGCTGATCACCTGTATACACAAATAATTTTTTGCCAAGTTTTCTACCGAGTCGATTTTTAGGAAGCATCCCCTTAACAGCCTTTTTAATAAGCTCCTCAGGTTTTTTTTCCAGCAGTTCTTTTGCTGTAGTGGATTTAATGCTGCCTATATACCCTGAATGCCGGTAATATCTTTTTTGTTCCAGTTTATTGCCGGTCATACGGATTTTATCTGCGTTGATGACAACAACCCAATCGCCGGTATCAACATGGGGCGTAAAAAGTGGGTTGTTTTTCCCACGAATTCTATATGCCACCTGTGATGCAAGTCTGCCAAGAATTTTATCTTTTGCATCAATAACACACCAATTTTCTTTATTGTCTGATCTTTTTGCACTATATGTATATTTTTTCAATTTTCTCACTGCTCCTCTTTCATAAACACAATCGACAATATTTATATAATTTTCAGGTCTGTGTCAAGCAAAATTTAAAGTTCTATTGTTTTCCCTTTTTTAAATCTTTCACCGGCGATAACTTGACAGGAGTCTTACAGGACACTTCCGCATTCAAGATACCGCCATTTTCAACGATAAGATTTTTGTTGCACTCAACCTTTCCGGAACATATCCCCGTAGAAAGGATAATCAACTCCTTGGAGGCAGCGACTTCCCCCTGAAATTTGCCGGCAATGGTAATGCTGGATACCTTTGTCACACTGGAAGTCACCCGTCCTTCCTCTGCAATAATGACCACATCCCCTTCGATCGTACCGGTTACCTGACCCTTGATAATCAATTTTCCCCTGCTTGATATCGAGCCTTCAATTTTCAGATCCCTGTCAATGATTGAAAGATTTTTGCTGTTTTCCTTTCCCACTTTATATCTCCTCTTTTTCATCCTGATTATTCAATCCCCGGCTCTTTTCCCGAAATCACAAGTCTTGCCATTAATATTTCTTTTTCCCGGGTCAGCTCAGTGACCTTTTTTTCAGCCAGAACAAGCCTGTTTTTAACAGGATTGGCATCCCGGGATAAATCCGTATATAGATAATAAAAAAAAACGGCTGCCACAAAACAGAAAACATTTATGATAGACAGGATCGTTATAAGAGTTTTTAAATACTCACCGGCTTTCATCTCCCCGAAATCATCAACAATAAGAATCCTTGTCTTCCGATCCTTTTGGTAGGGCTTTGGTTTGGATCGGGCTATTTCTCTTTCCAGCTCTCTTGATATATCTTCCATAATCCACCTTTTTTAACCAGTTTTAAAGACTCTTTTTACAAAGCAGGCTCTACAAGTATCTTTGCAGCAGTAATCAAAGGAATCTTTATTTTTTGAAAGATGTCACCCATAATTTTATAGCTGCTGTTTTGATTTTCCAGAAATAATTTTCTTTGCCCCACCAAAGTTTGATTATTTTCAAAGGTCAGAAAATAATCAAACAAAACCACAAAAATGTGATTATGGTAATAAATCCCTGTCCTGTCCCTTTTCACCATCAGGCTTGAACCAAGATTATCTGCCAGCTTTCTTATTTCAAGCCATTGTTCCCACCAACTTATATCCGGTAAGTATTCAGAGGAATAAAATGACAGATAATCATGATAACTTCCTTTTTCAATGGCTTTCATCCATTGAGTCAACATGAGGATTATATTTTTTTCCTGCTTGATAAGCGTTGCTCTATCAATCTTATCAATTTTATCAACCATAATCACAGGAGTTGAATTAAGGGTTACATAGTCTGAAAGTTTTATGATATTAAAATTTTCCAATGCAATGCATCCATTTGAATCCATGGGTTTTAGCTCTTTGTTTGTACCATGTATCCAGATAGCCGACCCGTTTTTTCCTGCTCTTTTATCAATAAAATTGGGGTAATCTGTGGGGAATGCTTTTTCTCCATATATCGGGGACAAATATTTATCTTCATATTCATCTTTCAAAAAATAAATGCCTTCGGGTGTTTTCTTATCTCCTGCCTTTTGTTTGATACCAAACGCCTCGCCTGTTGAGCAAGGGACTTGAAACTGAACAGACAGGTCGTTGGCCCCGGAAGTATAAAGAAACAGGGTTTGACTTTTTTTCTCAACCAAAATTGCATTCTCATTATCAGGTAATTTAATAATAGAGGAAGGAAATGTATAGTCAACCGCAAAAACGATAGAATTGAATGGTAAAAAAAATTGTATCGCCACGATCAATAATAACAGATTCGGTCTATTTAAAAATAATTTCTTTTCCATCTAAATTAATAATTATACCTCATTGGGGGCGCTTCGTTGTTATGGTTTAAGCTTAAAATGTTGATATGCTTTTTGTGATGCTTTTCTGCCACTGGACGTTCGAAGGACCAAGCCGATTTTTAATAAAAATGGTTCGACAACATCCACAAGTGTATCGGTTTCTTCCTGCAATGTTGCCGCTATTGCTTCAATCCCCACAGGCCCCCCCTTATAAAAATCTATTATCGTTTTTAGATAATTCCTGTCAAGTGATGTGAGTCCCAGCACATCAATTCCTTCGAGTTCAAGAGCTGCCTGCACACTCTCCCGGGTCACTTTCCCGTGTGATTTTACCTGTGAATAATCCCGGACTCTTTTCAATAATCTATTTGTAATTCTAGGGGTCCCTCTGGACCGTTCAGCAAGTTCTACGGCACCATTTTCAGAAATGGCCGTGTTTAAAATAGCAGCAGACCGCTTGACGATAACAATCAATTGTTCCACTGAATAAAAATCAAGGGTGCGGAAAATACCGAACCGGTCCCTTAACGGGGAGGATAAAAGACCGACCCTGGTAGTTGCCCCAATAAGAACAAACTGCTTTAGCCGGTATCGATGACTCCTTGCGTGAATACCTTTATCAAATATAAAATCCACGGCAAAATCTTCCATGGCAGGGTATAAAAATTCCTCAACAACCTTTGGAATCCGATGGATTTCATCTATGAAAAGGATATCCCCCTCACCAAGATTGGTTAATATTCCGATGAGATCTCCCCCCTTCTCCAGGGTGGGTCCTGAAGTGACGGTTAAATCTTTGCCCATTTCACTGGCAATAATATGGGAGACTGTTGTTTTGCCCAAACCAGGAGGTCCATGAAACAGTATGTGTTCTAAGGGTTCATTCCTCATTTTGGCTGCCTGTATGGCAATTTTCAAGGTTTCAACCGTATCATTCTGCCCGATATAGTCTTTAAAGCTTGTGGGTCTTAAAGATACAATATCAGAGGAGATATCATCGGATGTATGATTTGATGTAACAATACCCTTTTTATCAGAAGAATAGGAAATGATATCATCACTCATGTTTTATCTTTTCTCCTGAAAGATTTCATCAAAAAGTTCTTCCGGGGTTGACATCGTGGTATTTCTTTCAAAGGCTTCCTTGATCATCCTTTTTGCAGACGTTTGGGAATGCCCCAATTGCTCTACAAGAACGTCCGCAACCTGTTGGGTGATATTGTGCATCTCAATGGAAACTTTGTCTTGATTAGATTCTTTTTTATCATCGGTCACAGCTATGAATTTTTCTACTTTCCCATGAAGAGTTGCAATAATTTTTTCAGCAGTTCTTTTACCAATCCCACTGAGTCCTGTTAAAAACGAAACATCTTTTTTTTCTATGGCCCTTGCCATCTCACCAACCGGACGGGTCATCGCTTTCACAGCTTTCATAGGACCTATGGCATCCACTGTAATAAACGTTTGAAAAAACTCTTTGTCCTCAAGTGTATCAAAACCGATGAGTACAGGTTTGGGCTGTCTCTCTGTCTGATGATAATAAATATATAAAGAAATAGGGTTTTCATTTAAACCCTGAGACATTACTTTTTCAACCATTTGAGGATTCAATAACACCTCATATCCAATGTTATCGACAAGCAGTAAGATGCCGTCAGATTCAAAATGGAGAATGGTTCCTTCAAGGTATCCGATCATAGTCTTCTTTTGTACCTGTAATATCCTGTTAAAGCAAGTCCCAGTGCATCTGATGCATGAAAGGGACGGATCGGCTCACCATGCTTTAATATATTTCGAACAGCCCTTTCCATCTGGTACTTGTCTGCACTCCCATTTCCTGAAACAATTTTTTTTACTTCCCTTACAGGAATTTCTTCCACATCAAGCCCTGCTTTATACGCTGCCACAAGAAGAACGCCTGAAACTTTACCCAGCATAATACCTGATCCAGGGTATTTTTCAAGTGAGTATATGTCCTCAATCACCACATAGTCAGGCTGTTGTTCACAAAGGAAATCTAAGATTTTTGAATAAATAGTGTGAAGTCTGAAATGAATCGGATCCTTTGCATCAGTGGATATGCTTCCAAATGAATACCCAAGGATTTCATTCCTGCTTCCCTCTACGACACCAATACCGGTGCCGGCCAACCCCGGGTCAATACCGACTACCTTTACCATAGAAATTTATTAAATCACTTTAAGGTTTTTAATTTCTTTTGGGCATATTCCGCTTCATTTGAGTCAGGATGTTTTTTTAACAACTCCTTCAGGATAAGTCTTGCATTGGCTTTTTCGCCCAGCTCAGCAAATGCATACCCTTGTTTTAGCCTTGCTGCAGCTAATTTATTACTGTCCGGATACTCTTCCAGGACTTTCTGGTACTCCAGAATAGCTTTTTCAAACCATTTTTCCGAATAATAACTGTCCGCAATCCAAAATCTGGCATTGTCCGCATTTTCAGACCCCGGATATTTATTTATAAAATTTTCAAACTGTATGCGGGCGTTTCCCTTATCCCCATCATCAAACAGTTTCTTGGCAAAATCATATAATTTCTGCTCACCATCCTTATTTGGCTCTTCTGATGATACAGCTTTTTTATCAAGCTCTCCGGCTGTTGATGGCTCAAACCCCATATATTTTTCAAGCTTGATCACTTTTTCATAATTCTTTGAGATAGCATGATCAAGTCTTTCAAGTCTCTTCTCAATTTCTTTTTTATCTTTTTGGCTGTACGCTTCAACGCTATGATTAATCTCTTCTATCGAACCCTTAACACGCCGGAGATCTTCTTTGATGGTCTGGATATCGTATTTTAATTCTGCATATTCTTCCTGGCCAATGCTGTGGCCTTTATTTAACCTTTGCTCTAAATTCTCAAGATATTCCTTAATCTTTAACTGATTCCGATCGTTTTGAACGGCAGATGCTTTTAATTTTTCCTTTTGCCTGGAAAGCTGCCTGTTGTTTTCCATTTCTATGGCTGCCACCCTGTTTTCAAGGACAACGAATTGCCGGGGCTCTACGCAACCGGAAAAAAAAAGCAAGGCAATCACAATATAAAAAAGATTCCTTATTCTCATAACCAAACTCCAACAATCAAAAAATATTAATGGCTCAGGCGCAACACTCCAAAGACCAAAGTATTACGCCTGAATTAAGTTCCTTTTATTCCAGATTGATTAATCAATTGCAAAATGATCACGCCTGTTGTCTCTATAGGCACTTTCTGTTTTACCTGAATCTTTGGGTTGTTCTTCACCATAGCTGATGGTGTTCAAACGGGAAGCTGCAATACCAAGGTTAATCAAATAGCTCCTGGCAGTGCTTGCACGACGTTCACCCAAGGCAAGGTTATATTCGGTTGTACCGCGCTCATCACAATGCCCTTCAATGGTTACGACTGCTGAATAATTTGTTTTTAGCCAGGCTGCCTTTTCTTTTAACACCATTTTTGCCATGGAACTTAACTCTGAGCTGTCATATTCAAAATGAATATCCTGATTCTCAAACCGTTTCTTTGCAGCCATGACTTTGGCTTCCTTAAGCGCTTTTTCATTGGCCATCTGATCTTCAAGATTTTGCTGTGCAATACGCTCAGCCTCTGCCTGGGCTTTAGCCTTGGCATCTGCTTCGGCTTTGGCCTGATCCTCTATAGTTGTTGGATCAGACACAACCGTTTTCTTCGCACATGAAACAGTGAAAAAAAGTCCTGCCACAAGAATTACCATTACCAGATTAATCCACGCTCTGTTTTTCATTACCTTATCTCCTCTTTTTAGTGGGGTCAGGCTTGCTTTATTGTCGTTGTTT
>NZ_JAUWQB010000054.1 GCF_030611305.1 Desulfobacula sp.
TATACGAATGGCAGGCGGGGTATTATTAAAAAAAAGGGGGGGGGGCGGGAGCTGCGGGATAAGGCGGGGTAAACTCGCCCCATAACTGGCTATAGTCCGGGCGGTTCCCATAATACAAAAACCTGTTATTTAAAAGATCGGGCTATAAAAGCCTCAAAGATAATAAATAAAGTTTCTGGATAAATATAAAACATTTCTGCCTGATTTATTTTCCGGGTTTTATACACTTCCCAATTGAAAAGGCATCCCCCAGTTTATCACCGATTCCATGGTAAGTACTACAAGAAGGAGCATAAACAACCGGATTAACTTTCTTTATATCTGGCATTCCCTCGTCATTGAGCACGGAGTCATCTGCTTTAACATCAAGAATCTCACCAATAAATTGTGTGTGTAATCCTATCTCGAAAGTATGAATAAGTTTACATTCCAAAATTAAAGGAAATTCTTCAATGTAAGGCGCATTGACTACATCACTTTTTACGGGTGTAAGACCTGTACTCTTAAATTTATCTTCGGTTTTACCCGTGGCCATCCCTAAATAATCGGCCTCTTTAAGATATTTTTGAGATGGAATGTTCAAAGTGTACGCCCTGCTTTGAACAACACAATTATAGCTGTATGTGGCTTTACGCAATGACACAGTTACACATGGCGGTTTGGAACAACAAATACCACCCCAGGCGGCTGTCATTGCATTGGCATTTCCATCTTTATCATATGTAGCAACAATTAGGACAGGTGCGGGGTAACCTATGGTTTTTGCTCCTATTGACTTTTTCATTTATAATCTCCAGAAAAATAATGATATAATTAATCAACTTCTCTATCAATCGATACTTTTGCACTGTTCTTTCTTCCATAGCCCCTTTTTTCAAGTCCTTTTATTCAAAATTGATACTGTTCAATCAGGGCTCTAACACCATCAGACATTTGATCCAGGTGTTCATCGGTCAGAAGATCATGTCATCTGAGGGATTGATTTTTCTTTTAGTCATGACTCCTCACTCTTTAACTGTAATTGGAGCATCTTTCGTTCCAGCATAAAAAACTATGATATCTGCCGGTTCAGTGCCTTCGTTTTTCCCATAATGCCAGGTATTGACAACTTCAACAATTGGATCGCCTGCCTTTAGGTGCAATGTTTTACCATTCTTTGTCACCACGGTAAGTTCCCCCTTGATCAACACACCAGCGTTAATGACCGGGTGGGTATGCAGCGGCAAGATGCTTCCAGATGGGATAAGAATCCTTAAAATCGTCACTTGGGGTTGTCCCCGGGGATATTGTGGTAAAGTGGTTTTGTCCCAGCTTTCTGTGGCTTTTGTTAAGACACTGACTTGGACATTGGCGTTGGCCAAAGAGGTAGTAACGAATAAGAGCAAAGTTAATTGGAGCACCAAGACAATATTTTTTATTTTCATATCAAGTTTCCCTTTTCAATTTTGTACATTACTTCAATTATCAAAATCTATTTGATAAGTCCCGTCCAACCGCTCCCACATTTCTTCAAGTTTTTTATCCAGGATCTCAACCGTTTCAGGTTATAGCGAATTTGGAATTAAGTTTGTTATTGGTATATTGCACCTGGGAAGGAAGAATTCAAGGGTTTTTGAATTGAGTTAAACAATGTTTTTTGATAATTATGTATTAATCAAATCAATAAATTAGCAGGTATAATTAAATAAGGGAGAAAACAAATGGCAAAACACAACTGCGGCAACTGCAGTTTTAGAGCAAAATATGATAATAATCCAAAATCATTTTTAGGACGAATATGGAGATGGCATACAAATTGGTGCCCTGGTTGGAAACAACATATCACATCGCTACCAACCGAGGAACGAGTTAAACTGGCAAAAAAGTATAAATGAGTAAATTTTGGGTACAAATTTTTTTTAATAAAGTACCAATATAAAAAATTGAAGCGAGCCAGGAGCGGATTTCTGGCTATAAACTCGGTACGAAAAGTTCAAAAAAGACCGTGGACTTCTAATGTGCAGTTATCGCTAAAAAACCAACGCCTGCCTTGTCTTTTGTTCTCAGGTAATTCAACGGAAAAGTTCCGGATCAATGGAGAACCGTTTCATGATCTGCTGTAAGGCCTGCCGGTCCATATGACATTGTTTGGCCGCCCGGGTGATGTTGCCGGTGGTCATGGAAAGCTTGGCACCGATATAATTGTGGTTAAACTCATGGAGTACTTTTTCTTTTGCTTCTCTATATGGCAGCGATGAAATGCTGCTGTCAGGCTCTTTAGAATCATATTTTTTGGGGTCTGCATCCTTTAAGGGTATATCAGACAGGACAATTATATTCTCTTTTGAATAGAGAATTCCCTGGACAAGAACATTTTCAAGCTCCCTTACATTTCCGGGCCATGGCTGCTTCATCAAAAGATCCATTGCCTCTTCGGGAATCGTTTTCAATTCTTTTTTCAACTTTTTACAATGCTTTGCCACAAGGTGTTCGGCAAGGATCGGAATGTCGGTTATTCTGTCTCTTAACGGCGGCAGTTCAATGGGAAGGACATTCAGCCGGTAAAAAAAATCCTCGCGGAATTCATGGTCGGCAATCTTCTGCTTAAGATTTCTGTTGGTGGATGCAATGATCCGCACATCCACTTTTTTGATTTTTGTATCCCCAAGAGGTTTTATTTCCTTTTCCTGGAGTACTCTTAATAATTTTGTCTGGATGGAAGGCCCGATATCCCCGATTTCGTCCAGAAAAATCGTTCCCTTGTCCGCCTCCTGGAAAAGCCCATCCTTGTCCCGGGTGGCATTGGTAAATGCGCCCTGTTTATAACCGAACAATTCACTTTCCAGGATGAGCTCCGGAATGGTCGGGCAGTTGACAGGAATAAACCTTTTATCTTTTCGAGGACTCAAGGCGTGTATGGATCTTGCGGCCAGATCTTTTCCCGTTCCTGATTCTCCTGTGAGCAACACGGTAACATCACTTGATGCAACCAGGCTGATTTGATCAAACACCCTTTGCATGGGTTCACTTTTCCCAATCAAATGTGAGGGCCTGATCTCTTTCTCCTTTAAAAGCCGTTTATTTTCCTTTAACAATAAACTTCTTTCAAGGGCTTTTTGAATTTTAAAAATGATCTCATCCTGTTCAAAGGGTTTGGGGATAAAATCATAGGCCCCCTTTTTAATGGCCTTTACAGCAGACTCGATATTGCCGAAAGCGGTCAACATGACCACTGTCAAATCGGGATAATTTGACCGTATATGCTCAAGCAGTTCAAACCCGTCCATACCTGGCATCCTGATATCACAAATGACCAGGTCAAACTCCTCCTGCTCAAGAATCGACATGGCCATTTTTGCTGAAAACGCCATGGAAATCCTGCAATTAATTTCAGGTTCAAGGGTTCTCTGCAAAAGCCTTGTCATATCTTTTTCATCATCCACTGCAAGAATATTTGCTTTCATTTTTATCCCCCGGTCGCACTTAAGCCATAGTTCTATCGGCAGGAAGGCTGATTGTGAATAACGCTCCCTTTCCTTCGCTGCTTTTTACACGGATATCTCCCTGGTGCCGTTTAATAATACCATATCCGACAGAAAGTCCAAGACCCGTACCCTGACCAACCGGTTTTGTAGTGAAAAACGGATCAAAAATCCTGGATAAATTCTTTTTCCCAATCCCTTTTCCATTATCCTTCACCATAATCAGGATATTGTCCTGGTCTGTTTTCTGAGTGGTAATATCAATATTTCCTTTTCCATCAACTGCGTGACAGGCATTGATTAAAAGATTTACAATCACCTGTCCAAGCTCCTGTTCATTTCCAAGAATATTAAGCCTGTCTCCCGTATAAGGATTCAGCGACATTTCAATATTCCTGAAATCAGAATGGTTGGATAAAAATTTGACCACACCATCAACCACCTTGTTGATGTCAATAATACTCAATTCGGAAGAGCCTTTTCGCGAAAAAGAAAGAAGATCAGATACAACTGTTTTGCAATTCTGTACATGTTTTTCTATAATTTTTAAATCCTCTTTATGTTCGGGCTCCAGTTTTAACAAAAGCTGTGTGTACCCAAGGATAATTCCCAAAGGATTGTTTATTTCATGGGCCACACCGGCAGACAATTCTCCCAACGCGGCAAACTTGTCTGCCTGAGCAATTTGCCGTTCCATCTGCCTTTTTTCATTTATATTCTTGATGATGAAATGATAGGTTTTTGCACATCCGAACGCTCCGTAATCAATGCCGCCGGTCATCAGAACCAGTAAGGATTCATTGTCCGGTTTTAAAAATTCGACTTCCTCATTTAAAATATATTCTTTTGAACCGATCTTGTTACTGATTCTTTCCCATTCGGAAGGATCGGCAAAAAACTTGCCTGCCGTCATTTTTTTCATGATCATTTCGTCGCGAGCATACCCGGTCAATGCGATCCCGGCCGGGTTAATCTCCATGATCTTAAATTCACTGTCCGTGACAATAATAGTATCCAGGGATTGTTCAAATATCCTGCGGCATTTATGCTCACTGCTTGTGAGCCTTTCTGTTCTCTCAACCACTTTATTCTCAAGGGTCTGATTCAGATCTATGAGTTCAATATGGGTATCTTCAAGCTTTTTCCTCCCCGTAAGAATTTTCTCGTTAATCTTCCAGCTCTGGTTGAAAAAAAGGGTGATCAGGCCTACCAGCATAAAAGAAACAGTGTTCACACTTCCTGAAAAGGCACTGATGGAATGCCAGGTGCCTGCATTTGAAGTGAGAACTAAAAACTGTTTTAATATATGACCGAAGGATCTTGATACGGAAAAAATTGTGAGTCCCATACTGATCCATAGCAGATAATGAAAGACTGCGTTATCCGGGTCCATCTCCCGTAATATTTTTGCCTTGTAAAGCGATAGAAGCGAAATCACCACCATGGCTACAGAGCCTACAACATCGACTGCCAGTATGGGAATAAACGAAGCAATCATGGGGTGTCCTTTTTCACCATCATCTGCCTCTGGTCATCAACAAGATTTGAAAGTCCCCTGTAAAGAAGCAGCATGGCAGGCACACATAAAAGGTGATCCAGTTTTAAAATATAATAAAACCAGGCAAGCAGGGATGAATCATTGTTGGTGATGATCCTTATTTTCCCAAAGGATATATTCTCAATTTTTACGGCATTGATCTGGTTATCAAAAAAATGGGCTGCAACGGCATCCAGATTCCAGAGGATAAAAAAGAAGGCCGAGTATTGAATCAGGCGCCAGCCTTTTTGTTTATCCAATCCTTTGCCCGTGATGGTAAAAATAAGGGCCACCATGGAAAAAAGAAAAAAAAGATGTCCCACCTGGTGGGTGATAATCCCTTCCGAATTCGAGTGAAGCTGGGTGGCAGATACATCTATGGGCAGTAAGATCAAACCTGCAATAGTCATTGCCGGGAGGAATTTTAAAAACCAGTTTATGTTATACGGATTCTTTTTTGGCATATCGTTTTTTAAAGACCATTTTTAATACTGCAAAGAGTATAAATGACAAAATAAGACAAATAACAAACCAGAGCAGGGAACCGACATTCGTCTGAGATGAAGACCCAAAAGAAAAGGAAAACACCCATTCTTCTCCAAACCGTTTTAAAAGGGTTTGGGGCGTATATACTTTTGTCACATAGGCAACCATCAACAATATGGGAAGGACATTGCCGATAAAATGCTTTAATATTCCTTCAAAGAAATAATCATAGTAGGCCCTGTTTAACTGGGCCTGGTCGATATTTTTTGCCAGGGCCTTGCCCTTTTCCCTGTCAGGATGCTTCATTGCCTCATCCCGCACACCCTTCCAGTGTTGAAATTCCTTTCCCAGATGGACATATCTTTTGGTCACATAAAATCGTGCTATGATTCTTGTTATAATGACAACTATAAAGGCAAGGAGAAATATCACAACCCCGGGGCCTAAAATCTCAAGGGGAGAAAACAAAGCATCCAAAAACACCACCGTGCTTTGCAAAAAACCATAAATCAGGTCCCACACCCTGTCCAGAAAATCATCCATATACTATCTTCCCTTAAAATAAAACCCGTGGCTGATTCAATCATTATAGAGATTCAGCACACGGGTTTCAAGGTTCATTTACCCTTTGTAAGGGTTATATCCAGATTTCAATCTTAAAAAATCTGAAGAACAAGAAGAACAATGTAACTGCAAGAACAACTTTTAAAGTCATTTCAGAAAACATTTTCTGAGCACGACTGCCAAGCATACCTCCGGCAAAACCACCGATAATAATGGCAATGGCCAGGGTCGTGTCAGGCAGGTATCCGGCCATGAGATATCCAATAAAGGACCCGATACTGGAAAAACAGGTTCCGATCAAGGATATGGGAACTGCCACATACATGGGAAGCCCGGCCAGGGTGGTCATGGCAGGTACTAAAAGGAATCCGCCGCCAATACCAAAGGATCGGGATACGATACCAATAAAAATACCCAGGAATGCAAAAAGCAATGGGTTGATTCTAAATTCTTCACCCCAGAATTTAAACCTGTAATCGGTGAGACCTGATTTTACAGGCTCAATACTGCCCATTTCTGCTGAACGGCCTTCAGCTTTTGCTGCGGCGACCTCTTTATTAAATTTCTGGGTCATGGCCTTAATGCTTTTTCTTTTATTCATGGCCTTAGGGGTCATTTCCATTAAGGTCTTGACTCCCATGATAACAACCAGCACAGCCAGCCATTCTTTATAGGCTTTCATGGGAAGAATGGCAGATACGTATTTACCCAGCCAGATGGAGCCGATAAAAATACCTGCTCCAAAGGAGAGTCCCACGGGCCATGCAACCCGCTTTTCAATCTTGGCATACCGCCAGAAAGATCCTAAGGGGCTAAACAGGGTCAGGGCTATATTGGAGGGTTTTAATACATTGGCTGCATTGATACCCACAGGCCCCATGGTGTTGACAACCAACACCTGGAAGGCTGCCATGAGCATACCACCGGCTGCACCGATCATTGAAAAATAGGTTCCCACGAGAATGGCACCGATAACTATCCATAGGGGGTTCATATACCTGTAAGCTTTGGAGAGCCAGTATCCATTCTTTTCTATTGTGTATTCACCTATTTTTGCATTGTTCACATAGACGTCAAATTTTGTGTTGGGCGGGGTATGCCTGAAGGAGTTAAAGGAGGCTGTAAACTCACCGGTTGCTTTATCCAGTTTTACGGATGTGCCCTTGTCCCAGTAATTGCCGCTTGACTGGTCACCAATGACAGTTTTTGAAAAAATAACTACTTTACCTGTTCTGTTACTTTCTTTAACAATGGTATTGATACCATAACCACTCTCATTAGCATACCTTAAAAAATTCCACTGCTCGTCTGATTTGATGGGGCCCATCATTGTGCGAGCCACAGCATCCACATCATTGAATTTCTTTTTCAGGTAGAACATGGTAGTGCTGTAAATCCCCTGTCCTTTTTTCATAAGAACAGAAGGGCCGCCAAATCTTTTCTTGTCTACTTTGCCGAATTTTTCCGGTACATTGGTAATCATGTAATAAAGGGGTGGAATCTTTGTGTCCTGGGCAAATCCTACCTTTTTGGCATCTTTTTTAAGTCTTTTGATCTCAAAGGCACCATTGGTGTCTTGGGGTGCAAACATTTCAGCTTGGGCAATGGCAAGATACAGATCCTGGCCCGGTGCGATCTTTCCGGTGATTTCGACCACATCCCCTGCCTTATAGGCGGATGCTGATATACCGCCACCGGCAAAAGATCCTGACGCTGTAAATAGTAAAACCAGCGTCATCATAATGAAATGGTAAAAAATTTTCTTCATTTGACTCTCCTTTTTAAAAACATACATGATAATTATAAATTAAAATATCTGACAGCAAGCTTTGCCCCCAGATAACTTGTGATTCCTGATACTGCCATATAAATAATCAAATCATAAATATTAAGTAAAAGTATGTCTCCCATAAACGGCCCGACAAAATTTATAGCAAAATTCACGGCAACAAAGGTAAGTGCCCCTGTGCCAACTCCCAGCACAAATGAAAAAAGAGGAATATTCATAATCCTGTTTTTCAATACTTCCACCAGCCGATAACCTGTCATTAAACCATTAAAGGCAATAAACAGGGGTATAATGAACAAAACTTTATCTGTGGCAATAAATGTTGAACAGAAAACAGCAAGGATCAATGATCCGCCTACACCAATGAAAAGTGATTTTATGGCTGCGATGGTCATTTGTGTATCCTTTCCCTTTCAGTTACGGCCCTGTTTGACATGAGCTTTATGCAGGAGGGACAAAGCTTATGATGTTCCTTGGTATCCGGATGGGTACGGGTGATTTCTCCCACATGCTTGAGAAAATTAGAGGTTGCATACATTTTTGTGCAGCCTTCACACCGTTCCAGGGGCAGTTGTCCGATAATCTCTTCTTTTATGGAAACCGTCCTGACACTGTCCTGGTCAACCACCTTGATAATATTGGTGGGGCAGAGGTTGGCACAGGTTCCGCACCCGATGCAGCAACCCGGGTTTGGTACCACCCTGCTTCCATTAGGCGTTTTCTCCATTTTCAATGCTTTGGCTTTTACGATTTCATTACATACCCGGATACAGAGTCTGCACCGGATACAACCGTTGGGCGGCGGTGTTATGGCAACATTAAATTCCTTTGCAAGGTTCCTGATCCTCAACGAGTCCGGTGCCATCTGCAACAGCTTGTTAAACGCTTGTTCCCGCCTGGCTTTCACCAGTTCCGAATTGGTTTTTACCTTAAGATCTTCTTTAACTTTAATAATACAGGACAGCATCACCACTTGTTTACCTGTGGGGGATACCACTTCAACACCGCAAAGCTTACATGCCCCTGATGGTTTCAGCGCTGGATGGAAACATAAATGGGGTATTTTAATCCCGTTTTCCTTTGCGGCCTGGAGAATGGTCTGATTTTCTCTGGCACTAATTTTCTTATCATCAATGGTAATATCAATCATAGGCTGCATCCTGAAGATCTGAAATATAATCTTTAAGATAATGAAGTTCCTTGTTTAAAACACTGACATGTTTTTTAACAAGATCTTCAAGGCTGAGCATCCCTTTGATTTGTCCATCCAAAACCACTGGCAGGTGGCGGATCTTTGCCTTGATCATCATTCCCATGGCATCCTCAATAGTGTCCTCAGGCTCAGCCACAATGAGTTTTGATGTCATCACTTCCTTTACCAGAATATCTTTAATATCTTTATCAGAAAAAATAATATGGCACCGAACCAGATCCCGTTCCGTAAAAATACCCTGGGATGCATCTTTTTTCATCACCACCAGGGCAGATACATTATAGCCCGACATCAATCTCAGGGCCTGTTCCACTGTCTGGTCCTGCTCTATAGTATGAAAATGACTGGCACACTCTTCCAAACAATCTTTTACCTTCATAATGTCTTTATTCCTTTATTAGGGTTTCCCAATGAGTCTTAAAGAATCCTGGGGCAGCCGATGAGTGCCTTTGCCCTCCAGGCTGACCCTGATCAAAGAATCCGGATCATTGATAGTGGTATCCGGATCAGTTATTAAACCGTGAAGCCCGATAAAGTCATCCATATAAGGCTCCCATGCTTCATCCTGTGATTTTCTATACACCTCGATTCTATCCCCTCTCTGGAATTGCATGATTATTTCCTTTTATTTACTTTAGGTTACAGGCCGCGTTTCAACATTAACCTTTGCACTTAGCTTCCTCTGACAATCATTGCACAAAAGCCTTTTTTCAGTCACTTTTGTGACATTCCCTGTTTTCTGGGAAATAAACTGCAGGTACTCAATAGATGGAAGAACAGCATTACACTCTTCACAATATTGAATATCCTGTTTGTTCAAAATGGTGCCGCAAAGTTTCAGCATCCTTTGACCATCCTCTTCTTCAATGACAATGGCTTTATTTTCACAATTAGCCGCACACGCTCCGCAGGTAATGCATTTTTCACTTGTTGCCCTGAAATCTGTTTCAGACGGGTTATCAAAATCCATATATCCGAATTTAAGCGCATCAATCCCCATTTTATCCCGGCAGATCTCCACACATTTGCCGCATCTTCGACAAATATCGCACCGCAGGCAGCGTCCTGCCTCCCGGCGAACACTTTCTTCATCATACCCAAGTTCTACCTGCTGAAACATGGTACGACGACGATCCACATTCAGCATGGGCATTTCAGGATGCTTAAGGGTCATTTTCCGGCTGGCTGACATTTCAATGGACGTTTCTATATTATATTTGATGGGTAGTTTCGGCATCGTGGGCTGGGGAATATGGTTCAAATAGCGGTCTATAGCCTCTGCCGCTCTTTTCCCGCCGCCAATGGCCTCAATCACGGTTGCAGGGCCGGATACGGCATCTCCTGCTGCAAACACACCCGGCATGGTGGTTTCCATGCTGGCATGATTCACTTCTATGGTACCTCTGCGTGTCCAGTTCATTTGATCAAAGGCTTCCATGCCAGCATCATCTACATATTGACCAATGGCGCTGATGACAGCGTCTACTTTGATAATAAAATCCTTACCCAGTATGGGAACCGGTGCCAGCCTGTCAGATCCTTTTTTCTTGATCAACTCGGCTTTAATACACTCAAGCCCTGTAATGATACCATTTTCACCAACGACTTCTTTGGGAATGGTTAAAAAGGCAAATTCAATGCCTTCTTCTTCTGCCTGCTCAACTTCCTCTATATCCGCCGGCATCTGGGTTCTGGAGCGCCTGTAAGCGATGGTAACCGTCTCAGCTCCAAGCCTTAAACTGGTCCTTGCTGCATCTATGGCAACATTTCCGCCACCGATAACAACTACATGCTTGCCTGGTACATGGTGTTCCCCCAAAGCCACATCCTTTAAAAATTTAACGGCATCAAACACCTTTGGAAACTCTTTTTCTCCTTTAATACCCAAGTCCCAGGATTTATGAGCACCAATGGCAATGAAAAAGGCTTCATATCCCTCCTTTTTCAATTCCTCAAATGTGACATCCTTTCCAAACCGGGTACTATAGGAAAATTCAACTCCAAGATCTTCAATCATAGCCACTTCCCTGTCAATTACTTCCCTTGGCAGGCGATATCTTGGAATTCCCACCATAATCATACCGCCTGGAACGGGCAGAGCCTCGATCACTCTTACACCGTATCCCATCAGCGCAAGATAGTAAGCCGCTGAAAGCCCGCCTGGGCCAGCACCGACAACACAGACTTTTTTCCCGTTAAAATCTTTTTTCTCAGGATTTTTATAGGCCCTGTCCGACATTGCCCTTTCTGCTGCAAAGGCTTTTAAAAATTTAATGGATACCGGTGTATCAATCCGGGCACGGACACACATCATTTCACAGGGTCTTGTGCAGATCAGCCCGCAAACCCATGGCAATGGATTGTCACGCCGGATCACTTCAATTGCCTGGGCATCCTTTCCTTCGGCAATCAGACTCAGGTAAGTCGGGATGTCAATTCCGGCCGGGCAGGCCATCTGGCAGGGTGATGGTGCCAGCTTCCCACAATCGTGGGAAGGGCAGTTCTTTGTTTCAATATGGCTTTGAAAAACTTCCCTGTGCTCCGCTATTTTTGTTTTCAGGAAGTTACCTATTTCAACATTCTGCACCGGACTTGTGTCATAAAAACATTCTTCAATCAGAGAATCAATGGCAGGAAGATGATCCAAACCGCCGGCACCCTCTGCAATCTCTTCTGTCAAATGCAAAATCTGCTCAGAGATTCTCCTCCCCTTAGGATCAGTTAAATATCCCGAACTGATCTGTTCAGAAAGATAAATAACGGTTTTTCGAACCGGACAGGTTTTTTCTGCCATTTTTTCTCCTTGCAATACTAAAAGCTGCTTTTTTCAAGAGAGGCAACTGCTGATGCATGCCGCTCACGGCGAATCTGGGTCGTGTCTTCAACATTCCCGAATTTCAGGCAACCGGTTGTACAGGTGGTCACGCAGGCAGGGTCTAACCCCTCGTCTATTCTATCCATGCAGTAGTCGCACTTTTCCACCTTCCCTGTATCCTGATTCCACTGGGGAGCACCCCAGGGGCAGGCAGAAACACAGGTTTTGCAACCCACACACAGATCTTTATCAACAAAAACAATGCCATCCTTGCTTCTTTTCTGCATAGCCCCCGTGGGACAGGCAGAAACACACCATGGGTTTTCACAATGAAAGCAGGGCATGAAAATAAATGACATTTTCGGCAGCCCGTTAATAAATTTTGGACCCACTTGGATGATCTGGCATAATTTCGGCCCTATGGGGAGATTCTTGTTGGACTTGCACTGGATTTCACAGGCATGACATCCAATACATTTTTTAATGTCCTGGAATAGATAATATTTACTCATTCAAAGCCTCCGACCTTATATATAATTTAGTATCTGATTTGTACCTTTTTATTACTATCAGACTCATTGTCCTGATTTTCCTTTAATCAAAGGGGTTTGACCGTTACAAAGGTCTCATGAAATGCAGGACTTCCTCCGACCTTGTCATATACATTTTCCTGAAGCACTGCATCGGAAAGCCCTTTATTAAATGATCTTTTTGCCCTGGCGGCCTCATGTCCGTATCCATGGAGCATAAAAACCGCTTCAGGATGGATCAGATCTGTAACAAAGGCTTTTATCTGGCCCTTTCCAACTGGTGAAGACACTTCAACAACAGCATTATTTTTAATCCCCAGTTCATCTGCCTTGGCTGTATTAATCCACAAAATATTTTCACTCTCCAGTTCGTTCAGATAGGGAACATTCTGGGTAGACACATGGGTGTGGATAGCCGAACGTCCCACCACCAGACGAAATTTACCGTCCTCGGGCTGTGGAATCGCTTCATATGCAGGAAAAGATTCAAACCCGACATCTTCAAGCAGGGAGGATTTAAATTCTATTTTACCTGAAGGGGTTTTAAAAGGAATATTATCCCTGTCCCAGAAAATCTGATCAGACCCATAGGCCACAAATCCCTTTTTCTCAAAATCTTTCCTGGTGAAACCAGTGCCTTCAAGCTGCCAGTCGACCAGGTCTTCCATGGTTTCGTATGGAAAATAATCGCCTATTCCCAGCTTTTCACCAATCTTTTTCAAAATTACAGCGCCATCCATGGTATCGTATCGCGGCTCAACTGCTTTTGTCCTCAGAAACATCTGGGGTTTAAGCCCGTTCATCTGCTGGATACAGTCAGTCCTCTCAAGATAAGTGGATTCCGGCAGAATCACATCTGAATACCAGGCAATATCAGAATAGTTAATGTCAATGGCGACAATTAGATCCAGCTTCTCCAGCGCTTTTTTGGTCTGGTTTGTATCGGCAATGGACATAAGCGGATCAAGACGATAGGCAATCAATGCCTTCAAAGGGTAAGGATCTTCATTTAAGATTGCATAGGGCAGAATTTGTCCAACCCCATGACTGGGATCTGGCAAAGGAAAATCCTTAGTACCAACTTTATCAAATCTTGGTACATCAATCTTTGGAAAATCCTGGCTGACAAGTTTTCTGGCAGCCTTTCCACCAACCTCTCCCGGACCCTTTTTAAAGAAAATTCCGCCTTTTGCTTCCACGCTGCCCATTAAGGCATTGAGCATCAGCATAGACCGGCGCATATAAATTTCATTGGTCTGATTGGCCCCTCGATATCCATAATGGAAAATCACAGCGGGTTTAACCTGGCTGACTTCCCTTGCTAGACTGACAATCTCTTCTGCGGGAATTCCGGTCTCTTCCTGCGCCCATTCAGGTGTATAGGTTTCAACAAAGTCCTGAAGTTCGTTCAGGCCATGAACCCATTTTGAAACAAATTCCGCATCATAAAGCCTTTCCTTTAAAATGACATGCATGAGGGCATAATTTAAGGCCAGATCGGTTCCCGGCCGGATCATCCAGTACCGGTGAGCCTTGGAAGCCGTGACATTTACCCTGGGATCGATATAGGTCAGCTTTGCACCCTTTTCCATTGCATTCATCAGGGTGTTGACTTCTTTTACTGCCAGGGACTCAAAGAGATTCCTGCCGTAAAGAACAATATGTTTTGTGTTCCCATAATTGATTCCCATCTGACCGTCTGTATAGCCGAATAAAGAACGACAGGCTGTGTTGACAGACCCCTTGCACAGGGCATCATGGGTAAAATGATTTGGGGATTTTAGTGCCTTTAAAAAGGTTTTGCTGACATGGGTTGAAAGCTGAGCCCTCTCACACAGGACAACACTGTGACCGCCGTTTTTATCAATAATTTCTTTAAGCTGGGTTGCGACATAATCAATTGCCTCATCCCAGGAAGCCTTTCTCCAATTCCCGGACCCGCGTTCACCGACCCTGATGAGCGGGGATTGTAGTCTCTGATCATCATAGAGCAGGGATTTACCTGCTGATCCTCTGGGACACAGACTGCCGTCTATACCGGCTACATGTTGATTTCCTTCTATCCAGTCTACATGTCCGTCCTTTACCTTAACCTTAATAGGACACCTGACAGAACACATGAAACACAAACTGAAAACATCTTTATCCATAATTTATTGCCTCCTTTAGCAAATTTTTATTTTGCAACCTCTTATTCCTTTATAGCCATAAGCGTGCCATTTTTTTTAATCCTGCAAAACAAGAGCTCAATCAAAAAGCCAACTATTTGAAATTTAATAAAATATTGTTGTTCGTAATGATTAAAAAATTATGAAGTACGCGTATTTGGGGTGTACATTGAACATTTCTCGTTTTTTGGCCTAATTTTTTCCAAATACCTGAAACCCCTTTCTCAACAAGGGTTTTCCTAATTTAAAGATAAAAATGTCATAAAAATATGGCGCAATAAAAATATGGCACTGCATTTTTTTTATTGCTCCGATGAATACAAAATCCTGTTTGTATTCTTTTGTTTTCAATGCTACCTTTAAAATATCTTTAAGAGACAGACTTAAACCAATGAGCCATAACAGTTTATAGATCATGCTGATTAAAAATTTATTCAGATACTGGACATACCAGGTATTTTCTCCGGGAACTATTTTGAGGGAAAAATACGAATCATTTAAGGCTTTGCTGGAATATGACAAGGCTGCCCATGAGTTTATGGCAACCCTGGAGGATATCTATTATACCCAAAAAAAATGTGACTTTCAGGCTGTCGTAAAAACCTATGAGGACTTTGCCGCTGCGGTTTCAAAAATGATTGAAGAACTTTTAAAAATGTGCCCGTCGAGCTATTGGAGCCTAAAAGACTATTTTAAGAAATTTGATTTTTATATCCGGTTCATGCTTGCCCCGCAGGAGTTTGAATTTTCACCACCATTTACCATCGGGTTTGATAAAATCTCATCATTTAATGAAACTGTTACAGGCAGAAAGGCATTCTCCCTGTCTTGTCTGAATAATGAACTCCACCTGCCCGCACCCGATGGTTTTGTGATCACAACCAATGCCTTTCATTATTTCTTAGAAACCAATGACTTACGAGAACCCATTAATGAAAAACTGGCCCATCTTGATATCAGCGACTCCTCCTCTTTGGAACGGACAGCCCGTAAAATTGAACAATTAATATTAAATGCAACGGTACCCGAGAATATTGATGTCGCTGTAACGAGTGCCATAAACTCCCTTGGGCAGGACAATAAGATCAATTTCAGGGTTGCACTTCGAAGCAGCGCTGTTAAAGAGGATGGAAAAACTTCCTTTGCCGGTCAGTATCAAACCCTGTTAAATATAAATAAAGAAGATGTTTTAAACGGATATAAACAGGTCATTGCCGGCAAATATTCTGCCAGGGCACTCTTTTACAGGGTCAGTCACGGGATACTGGACGATGAAACCCCCATGGCTGTCCTGGTCCTTGAAATGATTGATTCAAAAACATCCGGTGTGATGTATACCCGGGATATTGAAGACCCGCTTTCTGACAATTTATTAATCCATTCAGTCTGGGGACAGGGCGAACTGCTCGTGGAAGGGGAAGCATCACCGGATGTTATCAGAGTATCAAAAAAAAATCCTGTTACTATTGTCAGCACAAAAATCGCAACCAAACTAAAACAGATGGTTTTAGAGCCGAAGACTCAAACCCGAACCGTTGATACAGGTCAAGACAAAAAAAATCTGCTTTCCCTTGACGCACCGTCTATTTTAACCCTCGCAAGATGGGGTGTTTCCCTGGAGACTCATTTTAATCAGCCACAGGATATTGAATGGAGCCAGGATAAATCCGGCAAGCTTTTTATCCTCCAGTCCAGGCCGTTGAACATCCATCCAGGTGCGATCCAAAACAACGAAAAACAGGTCCGGACCACGGAAAATAAAATTATTAATACAATTATTTGTTCAGGGGGAGAGATTGTCTCTCCGGGAACCGGGTCAGGTCCTGTCTACAGACTTGAACACTTATCGCAGATAAATCATATTCCCGATGGATCAGTGGTTGTGGTCAGACATGCACTGCCTCAATTTGTTACAGCAATAAATAAAATGAATGCGATTATTATTGGCACTGGAAGCCGTGCCAGCCATTTTTCATCCATTGCCAGGGAATTTGGGATTCCGGCCATTGTCAACGTAAACAATGGTTTTCATGATCTTATCCAGGGAAACCGGGTAACTGTGGATGCTGACAAAGGCATTGTATACGAGGGAACTGCAAAATCGTTATTGAAAAGGGCCGCACCAAAAGAGGATTTTTTTATGGGCAGCTCTTTTATGGCTAAGCTACGGTATGTGATTAATTTTTCAGCCAAATTAAAACTTACAAATCCTGACTCCAGCTCTTTTGTCCCGGAAGCATGCAGATCTCTTCATGATATTATCCGGTTTATCCATGAAACTGCTGTGAAAGAAATGTTTTTAATCGGGGATAGGAAAGGCGGCAGGAAAAAAGGGGCAAAAAAACTCATCTCCAATATCCCTATGCTCTTTTATGTCCTTGATGTGGGCCAGGGAATCAAAGATGAACAGATGAATGAAAAAATTTTAAGGCCAGAAGATATTGCCTGCGTTCCCATGAAAGCCGTATTAAAAGGGCTTTCTAACCCTGGGATATGCTGGTCTGAAACCACCCATTTTGACTGGGAGGAATATGACAGAATTGTCATGGCCGGAGGCATCATCAGTGCAGATTCCTCTATGTTTGGAAGCTATGCGGTTCTGTCAAAAGAATATTTGAATGTAAACCTCAGATTTGGATATCATTTTGTCATTCTGGATACCATCTGCTCTTCTTCAAAAGAAGATAATTATATCCTTTTCAGGTTTTCCGGTGGCGGCGGCAGTCCTGTTGGAAGATTTCTCAGAGCCAATTTTATTAAAGAAATTTTAACACGACTCGGATTTATGGTCGAAATCAAATCAGATCTTATTGATGCAGAGTTCAAGCACGGTTCGTTAAAAACCATGAAAGAAACACTGGATATGACAGGGCGACTTTTGGGTGCAACGAAACTCATGGATATGTCTCTTAAAGAAAATACGGAATTAGAATTTTTGATAGATGATTTTATGAACGGTCGGTATGATTTCAGGTCGGCTGTTGATAAAGGATTATAAATATGAACGGCCATAAAATTTGAAAGAAGGCCCAATGTCCCAATACCCCATAACATGGATCACAGACAGCCTTGCTGTCGGATATGCCCCCATGTCATATGCCCAGCTTGATTCCATAAAAGCCCTGGGGATTGATGGCATTGTAAATCTCTGCGCTGAATTCAGCGACCTTCACGGCCTTGAAGAATCCTCAGGATTTGAAGTATATTACCTTCCCATATGGGATGAGGATATTCCCGAAATGGAAGACATGGAAACGGCTCTGGCCTGGCTCGATGAAGCCATTTACCTTGGAAAAAAAGTACTGGTCCATTGTCGGCACGGGATTGGAAGAACCGGAACCTTTGTCACCTCCTATATGATTCGCAGGGGCCTTTCGCTCAAAGCGGCTTCAAAAAAATTAAAAGCCTCAAATGCGAATCCTTCCAATTACGGTCAATGGAAACTATTAAAAAAGTATGGTAAAAAATCAGGCATCCTCAAAATCAGGGAGCCCTCCTTAGAGATTAAAAACAGGGTGGATCTAAGTCTTTTTTTTTCTGATTATGAATCTTTGATCAAAAACATTGATAAAGAAGTTAAAAATCGACCCAAAAGAGACCATATCCAATGTGGCAAGACAGAGCATAAATGCTGTTTTGAAATTTTTAATCTTCAACTGATAGAAGTCATTTACCTCCACTCAAAAATGAACAAACATTTTACATCAGCTCAAAGAAAAACGTTAATAAAAAAGGCCGCTGAGGCATCTAAAAACGGAAACATGTTATGCCCGTTCAATGATGGTTCAGGTTGCGGGGCATACGAATTAAGACCGGCAAGATGCCGAATTTATGGGATACTTGAGTTTTCAGCAGACAGACATGAGATCCAGGATATGCTTTTTGAACTTTCCCAAACCGTATTCTTAGCCTTTTCAGGAAAATTCCTGCCAGATACTGATTTTACGTTTTCTGTGGCTGATACAATTTCAGGAAAATTTGTTCAAAAATACTTCCATTATATGTCCGGCCATTGAAAAAAAAGCCTGATTTTATAAATTCTTAAGGACTTGCGCCACCTTGTCTTCCAGTTCATCTTTATCAATGGGTTTCACACAGTATTCACTGGCACCCAGCTTTAAACACTCCCTGGCAGTCTCTATGGTGGGATAGCCTGTCAGCATGATCACCCGAATTGACGGTGACCTTTTTTTCAATTCTTCCAGAACCTCAACTCCACTCATCTTTTTTAACTTGATATCCAGAATAGCCAGGTCAACCTCATTGGATTCCACAAACCCGATGGCATCTTCTTCTTCCGTAAAAGGAATAACTGTATGCCCTTTTCTCTCAAGAATCCGTTTAATCAGGTTGGCTGCATCCAGTACATCATCCAGTGCGAGAATGTTAGCCATTTAATTCTCCCTTTTTCATATTTAAACCAGAGGGCAATACAACAATAAATTGTGTTCCCTGTTCTTTTTTCTTTCTTGGTAACGGAGGAGAAAAAACTTCAATAGTTCCGTTATGATCTTTTATAATACCAAATGTGACTGATAACCCGAGTCCGGTTCCTTTATCCGGAGCCTTGGTGGTGTAAAACGGTTCAAAGACCTTGCTTATATTTTCTTTAGCAATTCCTATACCTGTATCTGATACGGATATTTTTATCTCATTTTCTGTCTTCCCGGGCCCAGTGCTGATACAGATGCTGCCATTTTCTTCAATGGCATCAAAGGCATTATTCAAAAGATTGATAAATACCTGTTTCAGTTTCTCCTTATCCCCTTTCATCAATAAAGATTCTTTGTGATACTCATGTTTAACCATAACATGATTCAGGTTGAATGTATGTTCAACCACACCTAAGACTTCTCCAATGGCTTCATTAATATTAAATACAGTTATAATACTTTCTCTGGAGTGGGAAAAATTTAAAAGATCAGCAACAATCTTGGAACAAATTTTTATCTGCTTAACAATGGTTGCTACATCTTCATAAATTTGCCCGTCCTTTCCAACATCTTCCAACAAAAGTTGAGCATATCCAAGGATAATACCAAGGGGCGTGTTGATCTCATGGGCGACTCCGGCGGCCAGACGTCCGACAGATTCCATCTTCTGGGCCTGGGTAAGCTGTTCCTGAACGGCTTTAAGCTGTGTAATATCCCTGCCGCTGCATACAAGCCCCCTTACCCGGTCTTTTGCTTCCGAAACAGGAATTTTTACCACATGCAGCCACTTTGGTCCTTTTGATCCAGGCACTCTATTTTCTTTAACAAGGGGAGTTCCTGTTTCAAGAATGCTTTTGTCCTCTTGGTTATAGAGCTCCGCCTGGTTTCCGGAAAACAAATCATCGTTTCCCCTGCCGACAATGTCTTCTTTATTTTTATTCAACATTTCACAAAAGGCCCTGTTGACCGAGACATACCGACCTTCCTGATCCTGCAGGGATATGAAATCCGGTATTGCATCCAAAATCATCTGGAGCAGGGCTTTTTGTTCATTCAAAATACTTTCAGCATTTTTCAGATCAGACAGGTTACCTTTCAAAGACAGGGTCATGGCATCAAAGCTTTCTGCCAGGCTCTGAATTTCATCTCCTGAACATTGTTTGTAAATCTGACATTGCTGGCAGGAGTCAATTTTTTTGGCGTATTTTCTCTCAATACAGTCCGGGCAAAGGGTTCCGGCCAAATACCAGCATCGATGATGAAAATTCTTATATGCCGGGCATTCTTTCTGATGGCACTGCATAATTTCCCAGCAATTTTTTTTCAACATCGGAGCAGCTCTGACATCAAGATTTCCCCGCAATGCCTGCTCTGATGAGTCATGTAATTTTTTAATACTTTTTGTCACAGGATTGAGCAGCAGGGATCCGACGAAACCTGCAATGAGTATCGCTAAAATTATGGTTACAACCACAGAAATTATAATTTTATTAACCGCTTTTTCAGCTCGTGTTCGAAAAAGACCCAGTCTCAGTGTTCCCAATCGATTGTCATTAATAAAAACAGGGATCGCATAATCATAAATAAATTGACCCCCGATATCCAGAAGCTGTATAGATCCTTTCTGGTTGTTCAAAACAGTGTTTGCCATCTTGAGCTCTACTGGAAACCCATGTTTGAACGTATGGATGAGAGGGTTCTCTTCCTCATCCAGAACAAAGGTATAAAAAATATCATCGCCCAGTTGTACGGTTTCATCCACCAGGACTTTCATTCTTAAAAAATCCATGACAAGTATGGGTTCCACCATACGGGCGGAAAGGCTTATTCCTATTGAAATCCCCCGGTTTTTTAATTCTTCCAGCATGGATCCTTTTACGACATGGCTGACCCAGAAAAAAATGACAAGTCCCTGGATCAGGAGCAGAGAAAAAAAACCCAAATATATTTTACCACGAAATCCCAACTTCATTTATTCATGTCATCCCTTATTCATCAAGACTTATGCCCACCCTGGCAGCCAATTGCCTCACAGAGTCGAAATCTGAATCAACAGACGCTATCACCTTAATAAAATCGGCGGCCTCTAATATTTCACGATGATCCTTACGATTAAAATCAAGTTTTTCAAAGGCCTTTTTTAATTTTTCCACAATTTTTTTATCCAGGTTTTTCCTGGCAGCATACATCCATCCCGGATATGAATCAGACATTGAAATGATCCGTATTTTATTGATATCAATTCTATCTGCCACCACATCCAGGGAACCTTCCCTGATGGTTCCAATATCATATTTCCCGGCATAAACGGAAAGGATAACCTTTTCCTGCTTTCCTCCGGGACCCGGTGCAAAGGCAATCTCTTTAAAATCCATTTTTGTAATGCCATGGTCCATGAAATGGCCCAGGGGATAGAGATATCCGCCTGCTGATGTTGAATCCACGGCAATCCATCTTTTGTGGCGACAATCAGACAGGCTCTGGATGGATGAATTATCAGTCCTGCAGATAATCTGCCCTCTGAACTTATCTTTACCCGTCATTTCCACAATTCTGGCAAAGGCCTTTGCTCCATATCGATGGGCAATTTTTACATAAACAGCTGGATTGGAAAAGGAAATATCAATTTTTTTCTGGCCTACCATTTTCATGTGCTCGTCAAATGTATCCGGAAATATCTGCTTGATATTCAGCCCTGTCTCTTTTCGTAAATACTGAATAAGAGAATGATGACGGGTGTGAGATATAGTATGGGAATATTGGGGAAGATAAGCATAAGTGATGACACCAGGTTCCTCTTTAAATATCACCTGTTCCTTTATAGTTAAGTCCACTTTAATGGCAGATTCATTTTCTCCACATCCGGGAAATAATAAAAAGCAAAGCAAAATCATCCATCCATATTTCACTTTTCTTTCTCCTTTATATTTTATTACCCTGTTTCTATCGCAGCCTGACCATACCATATAGATAATGTTTTAGCTAAAAATATTTCTACCCGATACTGAGCCATAACCCATAGGTCAAGCCTGAGATAATAGTACAGATGGATATAGCGGCCACTGCAAAATCAGGGTCACCCCCGATCTCTTTTGCCATGATATAGGTAAGAGTTGCCGTTGGAGAAGAAAGGATGATCAATCCAGGAAGATAATCGTCTGGATGAACAGATAAAAGCTTAAACAATAAAAACCCAATGGCAGGTGCAACCATGACCTTTAAAAAACTGGCTGCCATCACGTTTAAAAACCGGGGCTTTAATTTTTCAAAGGAAAGAGACGCACCGATAATCAGCAACGCCAGGGGCAACGCCATACCCCTTAAAATATCCAGGGCCCTGTCAAGGATGAGGGGCATTGTTAAATTGGAAACAGAGAATAAAATGCCCGCCATGGCGGACAATATCACAGGGTTGGCCATGGTTTTTTTTAAGGTATCAAACATCTTTGGACGGCCTGTATTCTCCCCGCTGTAGTATTGCAGAAAAATGACGGCCAGGATATTTTGAAGTATCATCACAAACCCTGCTATAATAGCCGCTTTTACAAATCCACTGTCTCCCAGATAATAGAATGCAACGGCAAGACCGATATAGCCAAGGTTCCCGTGAAATGAACATTGGATAAACGAGCCTCTTGATGGTCCTGTCATTTTTAAATACCAGGCCGCCCCAAAGGCAAGGGCAGAGATTGTCAGCACGGAAAAAAGTGTGATGATAATCACTTCAAAATGCATCTGGGTGCTTAGGGAGGCTTTTGAAATAGAACTGAAAATCATGGCCGGAATGGCAATATAGTATACCAGACGGTTGGCCTGATTTAAAAAATCGGGTGTGATAAACTTTTTTTGTTTTGCAAATAATCCTAAAAAAATAATGATAAATATTGGAATAATGGTTGAAAAAATATTCATATGAAAGATTGATCCTTTGTCTGCCACCATCCAATAGTCGTGCCCGCTCTCTGGAATTCTATATTTTCTTTTAATTCAATCTGCCGTATCCAGTCTGCCAGTCCTGAAGCATGATGAATGATCAACGGTGTGCTGTGGTTGGGTAAAATATCCAGGGAGAGTTGATACATGCTGATGGTTTTATTGATCTCATGGGAAATCTCCTGGTTGTCCCAGGGGGTTGGATGGATAAACCCGTGATTGGCCCCTTCTTCTTTCAGGTAGCCGAAATGGGCGGGGTATTTAGGTTTTAATTGCCTTATTGCCTGAATGGCATCCAGGTTTGTCTGTTTATCAAGGCCTTTGTTAAGGTTCTTTAAAATAGTATCATCAAAAGACTCAAATCCAATGGAAGACAATAGAATCCGAACATTCTTTTTTGCGGCGATTTCTAAAGCCTCTTCCAGAAGTTTCAAGCCTTTCAGGAGATAATCCGCCCGCAGAGTAAGATTGATCTGGGACAATTCACCAGACTGTTCATCTGACAGCTCATCCGCCAGCTCAAAGATTCTTGCAAGCTTGGACAACGGACTTTCGTTAATCAGCTCAAAAGGTATTTTCCTGCCGTCGGGACTTTCTGGCAAACACAATAATTGTTCTTTTATTGCCGTCTCATTCACCCCGCCCATGTATCCTTTATCCACTGCTACATCGCAGAAACTGCATCCTTTCTGACAAATGGTTACAAAAGAAGTCTGAGAGCTTTTTTTTTGCAGTCCCCATGGATAATCAATAGGAATTTGCCTTTTTTGAACTGCATGCTGACATCCGATCTGTTGCAATACCTGCGCCGTTGTAATGGTTAAAGGCTCAAAAACCGTATCCTTCAGGACGTGGAGTGTTTGCCAGTCCACTTTTGAAAGAAAGGCATCCTCCCAGGGGACGGGTGAGGTTTCAATAATTTGGCCCTGCTCATCCTTACATAAAATCCCTTCAAATTTTGACAGATCTCTATCAAAGCCTGATGCCAGAACCGGAATGATCTGCTGGGCAGGACCGTGGAGAGCAAAAGAAAAATGATCAGACAATCCTTTAAACCGATGGGGATATGTCTGCCACTCAATTTCCCCTTTATAATCCGGTCCTGCCTGGGGAC
>NZ_JAUWQB010000021.1 GCF_030611305.1 Desulfobacula sp.
CGTCTTAAACATAGATTGAATCTGTCCATTTTGGAAATCAAATGCAGTGATTGCTTGTGTTGCAGGAGTTGGTACACCTTCTGGAGTATTAATTATGGTAAAATATTTATCTAACCATGCGCTACCGTCTATATTTTCTAAAGTCCCATATAGAGGAGGGCCCTCTGGTGGTTCGTAACTTTCAATCAAGCCTATGAGCTTTTCTTCAAGGTCATTTGCGTTTATTGGATCAAAAAAATTATGCCATGCTGCACAGCTACTCATAGTAGGTGAAAATTCAATACTTGTCACGCAAGGCTCAGGAGGGTCGGGAGGCTTGTCAAAAAAATTTGTTGATATTCCAAATGGAACATATAACTCCCCTGGGCCTACTGTAGCCGGGCTAGAAAGGGCCGCCGTAGCAACAGCAGATACTTGAAAAGTATCAGCACTGCCGCCAAAAAAACTGAAAATTTTTCCAAAAAATGTTGCTACAGAAGTCCGCACAACAGTGACCCTTACAGCATCCGGCTTTATATTGCTTATAATTAGCTCCGACGTTGCCCAAATCCAGTCACCAATATCAATATCCCCTTCGTTAATGTTGATTGTGATTCCAGCTGCCTTATTTTGAGCTGCAGTATTCTCTGCTACGGCTTCGATTCGATCTCTGTAGGTTCCTTCGGTATCAGGATCATCAACACCAACATCAAAGCCCTCTGGAATAGCAGAATCAAGAGCCAAATAAATCCTTCCCAGTTCCCCGGCGCCCGCAAGAGCAGCCGCATCAGCCATGTTCTGGAGTTCGTTCCGGGTGGAGTACATGTATCCGACATCAACGGCAAGGGCGGTAAATCCCAGCAGCATGGCTGCAACTATGGCCACTAAAACTGCTGTTACACCGTTCTGGTTTCTTAATATGCTCAAAGGCATCTTTTTGAACCGAGCCTTATATTTGATGAGTATTTTTAATTTCATGATTTACTCCATCTTCATTGTTGCTGTTGATGTTAAATCAATGGGCCCGATTCCAATGGTTGAAAGAAACAAAAATTGATACTCATAAGTTACCTGAACAATAAGATCATTGCCAGGGGAAAGTCCTCTAACCGGGTCATCCGCGTCAATATCATCATCAAAATTTATTTTCACATCATCAATAGTTAAAATATCATCTCCAAAAGTAACAAGATATGACTCAGCAAACTCCATAACCCTTGCCTTTATTTCAGCATTTTCATCATCAACGATTCTTGTAGGTGCTCTCATTATAACGCCTCTTCTGGCGCCTTCCCGGGCTGCATTTGTAATCACCTGCTGGTTAAATAAAGCAAGACTGAATTCTATAATGCCGAATATAAACAGCAGCAACACTGATAAAACAATAGCAAATTCAACCGCTGTTGCACCTTCCTGGTTGTTGATTGTTTTATGGTTAGGGTTCATCACCATTCCTGCCTCATAACGGTCTTGCCTGTTATCGTTGTGTCATCGAATCCAGTAATACCACTAAATAGATGCTCGTAATTATAGGGAACTGTTACCGTAATAAAAAAATTTACGGAATCACTAACTACAGTGATTTGAGTAGGGTCCAGCTCATTGGCTCCGCCAAGATTAATCAGGCCGACACAATAATCACCAACAATTTTTTGAAAATCCGCTATGTCATTAATATCATCTGGGATACCATCTTCATCTTCGTCAACCCAGTTACTCGCAATAATCGCAGCCCTTGCTCCTTCCCGGCTGGCATTGGTAAGCACCTGTTTATTATAAAACAGGAGGGCAAAATCAATGGTTCCAAACAGTATAAGCGCCAGCACAGGTAAAACAATGGCAAACTCAACAGCTGCCCCCCCTCTCTGGTTTTTAAACATGCTTATACCCTCTTGTTAAGACTGTTGTTGTCTAATTTCCGCCCACATTTACATTAAACACCTGAACAGGGGTTTCTGTTTTAAACCCTTTTTGATATTTGTCATAGTTGTCTTTGACAGCAACTCCATCCATGCCCTGATCTTCCACCATCATTTCACCTGCTTCCGGATTGATAATCTGGCTGAACCGGGCTGTTTCATAAGATCTTCCCCAGTTCTTGTCAACCAGTGTTTGTTTTTGCAGAGTGTTGCAGCCGGACAAAACGGGTAACGCAATGGCTATTCCGATAATGATCATTATTTTTCTCACAATATTTTCCTCCATGGCATCTGGTTAGCCTTTATTAATCCTCAAATGAATGACCAAACTGTCCATCCATGCTTCCGTCAGCAGACCCTTGTTCTGATGATTCTTTTGATGATCTTTTCATGTCAAAGTAAAACTCGGTATCACTTGGTTCTTCATAGTAATCCGTCGGAACCGGCAGTGTCTCTTTATTGATGGGTTTAACCAGCCGCGGCGTAACAATAATAACCAGCTCTGTTTCATTTTTTAGAAATGAAGAACTCCTGAAAAGAACCCCCAGAAAAGGGATGTCGCCCAGAAAAGGGAATTTTTTTACAGTCTCGGTGATAGATTCAGATAACAATCCTGCGATTGCAAAACTTTGCCCGTCTGCCAGTTCAACGGTTGTTGACGTCCTTCGGGTACTGAGTCCGGGGGCGACAAAATTCTGGTTTGTGACATTGGCTGTAGGCAGGAGTTCTGAAACACTGGTTTCCACTTTAATATTAATTTTATCCTGACTCAGCACATTGGGAGTAAATGAAAGGCCGACACCATAATCCTTATACTCGATCGTGATTCCATCCTCATCTGAAACAGGGATGGCATATTCACCACCGGCCAGGAAGCTTGCAGTCTGACCGCTTAAGGTAATCAGGTTGGGTTCGGCCAGAATTTTAACCTGCCCGTTTGATTTTAATGCATTAATCATTGTATCCCAATCGCTACCACCAATACCAAGTGTCGGACCCCCCGTTGTCGTCGCATCTACACCGAAATTAGAGAGTAATTGTATTGCCACATTACCGATATTGAAAGCACTTTCAAGATCAATTCCTAAATTACGACCCACAGAGCGGGACATTTCTGCTATTTTGACCTCCAGCATCACCTGGTGGGTGCCCCCCACAGTCAGCAGGTTAATTACTTTTCCCGCCGGGGCATAGGACTGTGCAAGGGTTATTGCCTGTGACAAATTTTCAGCGCTGGATATTCTGCCGGATAACATCAGAGAATCATTTGTTGACATTATCCGAATTTCTTTTTCATCCGGAAGAATCTGGTATAGTTTTTCTTTTAATCTGGACAGGTCATATTTTACTTCTATATCATATATGGCGGTAACGTTGCCGTTCTGCCAGAGGATCATATTGGTCAGTCCGGCCACTTTTCCCTTGAGATATATTTCTTTGGGTGAAAGGAGTATAAAATCAGCTATTTCAGGTGAACCAATTGAAATTCGCTTTACATTAACCTCACTTTTCATCACAATTGATTTTCCGGATATGATATCAATTTTAAACGGTTCCACCGTCTCAGGAACAAGATTATTCTGAGCATGGGAACTGACACCGATAAATATCAGAAAAAACAAAACGATCAGTGTTATTTTATTAAATCTCAGTAGCGTGGTCATCTATAGATTTCTCCTGAAAAAAGGTTATTATTCTAAATGTTAAACACTCTTTTAGTGGGTGTTATCCCCTTGATTATCTCAACAGTTATCTTCTTTTTCTTTGGAGAAGTGTATCTTCTTCCTGTGGTTTTCGATTTCCCAGAGCCTGTGCCGGATGCCGGCTGAACCTTAACCGGTTTTGATCCTGTCAGAACATAAGAATCCAACAGCTCCGGCACGGTAATTCCTTTTGTCAGAACAATATCTGAATCCAGCGCTCCTCTTAAGGCAAACTGGAGCTTGCCTTGGTTTGAAGCCAGTGTCAGTCTTTCGGCCTGTTCAGGCGTAACCTCTACCGTATATATATCGACAGGAGCAGCCTCTCCCTTCCTGTTTTCCACAATCTGGCGGCCTGCAGCCATGACATACAGGTCTTCCATTACAATTTTTGTAATGGTTTTTCCTTCTTTTCCTTTTCTCGGATCAGCAATGGTAATCAACACATCAATGCGATTGCCCGGATTGATGAATCCTGCAATGCCCATTACATTGTTACCCCTGACGGAAACCGCCCTTTTCCCGGGTTTTAATACGGCTGAAACACCGCCGGTTTGAATGGTTGTCGGGGCCAGCCTGTGTTCTACTACTGCATCTCCTTCCCTCAGCGGAGAAATGACTATTCGATTTACAACATCAGATACTTTTGAATAATATCCTTTAGGCAGGCTGTTTTCCAGATAAGGAACTGTTGTTACCATTTCCTCCTGCTCTATTCGTGATCCTATATTGATAGGAATCTTGGCAACCACAACCTGGACTACTTTGCTTTCCTTGACAATGACCTTATCTTGAGTCGCTGTTTTCCCTTTTACCCATTTATACAAAAAATAACTTCCGCCCAGAGCGATCAGGATTGAAAGCAAAATGGGAATAAAAGCCTTAAAATTGGTCATAATTTATCTCCTTGTTTCAGGATAGTTTGTAGCCATACAGGGTCAATCCCATGTATGAAAATCCTCCCAGGGCAATTGCGATACCATAACAAAGCCTGGGTTTAATGTTACTTTTATTGTCAGATTCCACAGATTCCATCTTGTATCCTTTTGTTAGTACTACTGATAACACTGTATGACAAGCTTTTTTTAAAAAATTTTTTAATGACTTCTCATGCCATACAAGTACCAATACCGCATATATCCCGCCAAACAAAGCTGTAAATAAAAAAACATAAACAACACTTATATATCCGACAAACGAACCAATCGCACCCAGGAGCTTAACATCTCCTGCGCCCATGCCGCCCATGGCGTAGGGGATAATCAGCAGCGCAATCCCTGTAAATGTGCCGCCCAGGCTGAACCATACGCCACTCATTCCGTTTAAAAAAAAATGATAAATCAGTGCGGTAATAACGGTGGGAAAGGTAAGATAGTTGGGTATTTTTTGTTTCTTATAATCAATAATCCCGGCAGAAAGGAGAATCACACTCAAATAAATTTCTGGAAAACCAATACTGTTTGGCAAATTACTCCTTGTCTCTATCATTGTTTAGTTTGTTGGGTTTATTGTGCTGGCTACCACAGAATATTGTTCGCTTGTGCTGGTCCCAATAAAAGAAACAGCAGCAATAATAACTACTGCGATTAAAGCAACCATAAGCCCATATTCTACTGCTGTGGCACCTTTTTCGCTTTTAACGAACTTTATAATCTGGTTCATTTTGACTCTCCTGTATTAAGAGATCTTATATGGGGCCAAAATTATATACCATATAAGCAATGATTAATAGTTAGTATAGCGCCGCCAGGTTTGATTAGTCAATAATTTTTACACATTGTAACAATACTTTCTTGACAACATATTTGTTTATTCATATTTAGAAGAACAATTCTGCTGAAATATGAACAGGAAAATGAAAGATTATGGACAACATACAAGCTGAAAAATCCCGTCTTTATTACTGGCTTCTTCCAAGTTTTGCTGCAATGAGCTTTGCCATTTATCCGATCATAGTTATGTTTTACCCGGATGTCATGCTCAAAGACCCGGGAATTGGATGGCATCTGATCAGCGGACATTATATGATAGACCACAAAGAATTACTCAGGCATGATATTTTTTCATTTACCCGCCCGGGACAGGAATGGACAACTTATGAATGGCTGTTTCAATGTTTTGCTGCCGGGCTTGAAAAAATCGGTGGCCTGCCTTTATTAACTGCTGTAAGCGCTCTGATCTATGGAAGCCTTCCAATATTAATATATAAAAGAATGCTCAAAGAAGGCGCAAATATTTACATCGCCGTGTTATTGCTGTTCCTTGCTTTTTTCGGACTCTTTGGCCATTGCCATGCAAGACCTCATATCTTCACCTATTTCTTTTTTACCCTGCTTTTAGAAAGAATCTTTTCATACGAACAACAAAGAATCTCAGCCCGCTCTCTTTTTTTATTTGTCCCGGTAATGATTTTATGGGTAAATTTGCATGGGGGTTTTATGGCAGGACTTGCTATTGCAGGAATAGCGTTCCTGGTTTATCTGGGACGTTTTTTTTACTCAAAAAACCCTTCTGACAAAGATCGTGCAAAAACATATTTTTTCTTTGGATTTGCATTGTCTCTGGCAAGTCTGGTAAACCCGTTTGGATGGAATCTTCATTTATCAATTCTTCACTACCTGAACCTTGATTCCCTTCACCTGATGGCTGAATATGCCAGCCCTAACTTTAACAGTCCATATTCGAGTGCAAGAGTTTTTGAATTATTGGTTCTTTCTTTATTCCTGCTGATAAGTCGTAAAAGACATAAAACAAGCTTACTTGAACTGGTATTGCTTGTCTTTTTCATTTATCAATCGCTCCATGCTGTTCGTCATATTTTCCTGTTTTGTCTGTTAGCAGTCCCTATCCTGGCAAAAGAATTAACTCAGGTTACAAACAAATATGATAACTGGTTTACAAAGCGTTCTCGAAAAATTGTATCTGAACAACAGAAACTGAAAAGTGATCGATTATGGATCCCATTAATTTGCATCACACTGATCGTTTTGAGTTTGACTGCAACTGATTTATTTAAAAAAGATCTTTATGGCCGACATCTTACTTCCGAGGCCGGCGCTTATATAAAAAACAATATTGAAAAATTTAAAACTCCATTTAACACTGAAAACATTGGCGGAGCGCTGATCTATCATTTCTGGCCTGACATGAAAATTTTCGGAGACGATAGAAGTGATTTTTATGGAGACGATTTTTATATTGATGAGTATATAGAAACTTTGCTCATAAAGCCTGAATGGGAGGCGACACTAAAAAAATATAATATTACATCAGCTATTATTTCAAACCAGCGGCTGGCCACCTTGATGAAAGCCTCGCCGAATTGGCGGATAGCCTACAAAGATAAGAAAAACACAATTTTTTTTATTAGAGAGGGATTGCCCGATCATATTACGAAAATAATAATAATCGGGCAACAAAGACTATTTTAGCGATCAAGTGTCATCGATTGTGCTACCAACCTCACTGAATACTGTACTTACGCTCGTCCCTAAGAATCGAACCGCAACAATAATCACAATAGCAATTAATGCAACCATGAGAGCATATTCAACCGCTGTGGCACCTTCTTCATCCATTAAAAACTTAATAATCTTCTGCATTTAATTCTCCTTTGTTTTGTGTTAACTGGACTTTTTTCAGGATTTTATTATCTTTTATCGCCATTCGTACTTTCGTTCATAGAATAACTTTTGATAGTAGTCAAGTCTTTTTTAACACAAAAATTTAAAAAATACCCATACCAATATTGCATTCCGGGTAAACTTCAGCTATTTTGATTTAACAATTTTTGGTTACCAGTATAACAACAAAGGAAATTTACAATATGAATAAACAGCAGATTTCCATTTCAATTGTCTGCCCATTTTACAACGAAGAGGACATGGTTAACGCTTTCATGAAAGAAATTTTTGTCGTATTGGAAAGCATCAGCAGGCCTTTTGAAATTGTTTGTGTAAATGACGGCAGCTCAGATAATACGCTTGAAAAATTGCTCAAAGAGCAGGAAACAAGAGAAAATATCAAAATCATCAACCTTTCCAGGAATTTTGGAAAAGAAGCGGCTTTGACAGCCGGGCTTGATTTTGCCCGGGGTGAAGCCATAATCCCCATTGATGCAGATCTGCAGGACCCCCCTGCCCTGATTAAGGAATTTATCGCATACTGGGACAAAGGATATGATGTTGTTCTTGCAAAAAGAACAGATCGATCCACGGATAGTTTCGGAAAACGGATGACAGCACAATTGTTTTATAAAGTACACAACAAGATTTCATCCACCCAAATACCTGAAAATGCAGGTGATTTCAGGCTGGTAACCAGAAAGGTGATAAGCGCCATTCAGGAATTACCAGAAAACCAGCGGTTTATGAAAGGTATTTTCGCCTGGGTCGGTTTTAAGACTGCTGTTGTGGAATATAAACGGAACAAAAGAAAATTAGGTAAAACAAGTTTTAACGGATGGAAGCTGTGGAACTTTGCTCTGGAAGGATTTACAAGCTTCAGCACAGTGCCGCTCAGGGTATGGCTTTATTTAGGATTATTTATATCCCTTTCCGCCTTTTGTTACGGCAGTTTTATTATCATCAGAACATTAATTTTTGGAATTGATGTTCCGGGTTATGCATCTTTGCTAACAACCATTCTCTTCCTGGGCGGGGTACAAATGATCGGCATCGGTGTTATTGGAGAATATATCGGCAGAATGTACATGGAATCCAAAAGAAGACCTCCCTATATTATTGACAGAATCTTTTAAATGTTACCATACCAGCTTATAAAATATGGGATTGTGGGTGTGATATCCACCGCCATTCATTTTTGTGCAGCATCCCTGTTTGTCCTGTTGATTTATGAATCCTTGATATTTTCAAATGTGACCGGATTCATAATTGCTTTTGTCTGGTCTTACTATGCCCAGTCAAAGTTTGTTTTTAAAAGCAGCCTGTCTACAAAAAAAGGATCTCGATTCTTTATTGTGCAGGCCATATCTCTTGTTTTGGCTATATATCTTGCCAACCTTACCGAGACCATAAGCATTTATTTGAAAATCTTTATCGTTGCCCTTATGCTGCCTATCTGCGCATTTGTCATTCATAAATTATGGACTTTTGTGGATGACCACTGAAAAATCCTGCAATATCTCGGTGATATGATCAGCGTCTGATAAATCAGGCTTGACAATACAATTATTTGCTAATATTTAGACCAAAAATATAAATTTTAACGAAAGGGAAAGCCAATTCCCATGGAAACACCAAATCCAATAAAAAACATTTCCGCTTCTTCTCATCCGATCAAAGATATTCTTGACTCCCATAATACTTTTGTAATCTTTGTAAAAATACTTTTTTTAATTGCAATGGCTTCTATAGGTGTTTTTAGTATTTACTCTGCAACAAAATCTTTAGTAATTCCATATGTCTATGAAAAAGATTTTATGCAGGATTATTTACTTGCACAGGCGCTATTACACGGTTTTGATCCCTACCTTCCAATATCTCAGTTAGCGCAGCAATTCATAGGAGAGTTGCCTAACAATGTGTTGCCACATCCATCTCCACACCCTCCTCCCGTAGCTGTTTTATGCCTGCCTTTTTGCATTTTTAATTATGAACATGCTGCTGTGGCATGGTTTCTGTTCGAAATTATCTGTATCTTTTTTGCAACCTATCTGATTCTTTGTAAGTTGCACAATAAATCTGACTTGAAATTGACAATATTTATTTTTTTATTGCTAATGGCATGGCCACCTCTTTTTCTTGAGTTAGTCTTCGGACAGTTAATGACGTTACTGCTTCTTTTGCTGGTCTGCGCCTGGCTGAGTTTAGGCTCAGGAAAAAACATTACAGGCGGCATTTTTATTGGTTTGCTAATTGCCATAAAATTAATGGCATGGCCATTCATTATTTTTTTTGCTGTGCGTAAAAATTGGTCTGCTGTGATTGCTGCAGGGATAACTGTAATAACAAGTAATGTGATAGCTGGTTTGATAATGGGTTTTGATAAGATAGTATATTATTACTTTAAAGTCAGTGCAATTGTTTCCCCGCTGTATCGCGCCTATGAATTTAATTTTTCCATGTGGACAATTGGATGGCGATTGTTTGACGGCACAGGTTCTCCAATACTTAAAGGGTTAGAAGCTCCTCCTATAGTGGCAGCACCATTCTTGGCTCTTTTTCTCTCTTTTGCCATGCCAATACTTTTACTGGCTGTAGGGTTGAAATTAGCCCTTCGTACTCGCAGTTTTGATACCTCATTCGGTATCCTGGTATGCGTCAGCACCCTTGTTAATCCTGTAGCATGGACCCATTATCTTATATTAATCTTGATTCCTATTGTTATAGTTGGTCGTGACCTGTTGATCCATGATATGCCCAAGACAGAGACCTGGTACTTCCTATTATTATGTGCATCGCTGCTCATTACAAATCTTGAAATTCGTCTTTTTATTCTTAAGCTTACAGGCCTTGAAATGACAACCGGTAGAGTTCAAGTTCCATTTGTTGCTACCCTGTTAACTCTTATTCCGGCAGTTTCAGTAATCTTATTGCTATGGCTTGTTTCACATATGGATCATTTTTATAAAGAGGATACAAACATAGACGATGATCATAAAAAAACAAAAAAGTTGATAACCTCCAGCAAAGCCCACGGCTGACGTATGAAATTATTTACAGGCTCTAACATACACAAAAAAATTGTAATTACATTGTCGATTGCGCTCTGGTGTTTAGCTTTAGGAGTAATTGGAAAATTTATCTATGTCTATGGATTATTGGGTTCCGATTTTACTCCGGACTATATGGCAGCCTTTTTTTTTCGTAGAGGTCTTAGTATCTATGACCCAACAATGCCTATTATTACGCTTGAGCAAATAGGAATTGGAGGTATCCCCAACTATCATCCTCCTTTTACGGCATTAATTTATCTTCCCTTTAGCTATCTTCCCTATCAAGTTGCTAGCTGGCTTTGGTCTGCACTTATAGTATTGCTGTATGTTTGCTTTCTTCTTGGATTGAAAAAGACTTTAAATTTGTCCAGTAGATGGAATATGTTAGTGGCCCCTTTGCTGTTTTTGTGGTACCCATTTCTGTTCAATGTTGGAACTACTCAAGCTTCTTTGATCATAGTTTATCTCATCTTTATAGCCTGGAAAGCTGTTAGGCATTCTGAAAAGACTTGGGTGGCAGGTGCTTGTCTGGCATTTGCTTCATTCTTTAAACTTTTTCCAATGATTTTTTGTATTTATTTTGTTTTGACTAAGCAGTGGCGTAATCTTTTGTCGTTTAGTGTTGTTTTTATAATTGGAATAGCCTCTGTTCTTCATACTATGGGAATAGAAACAGTCGTTTATTATATCAGTAAAATTATCCCCGAACAGTCTGATATCTTTTGTGCTTTGCCTTTGAATGTGTCTATTACAGGAACCTTCTCCCCCTTGCTAAGAGATAATTTTTTTGTCGATCCTCTTTTTAACTCACCTGAAATATTGAAAATTATTATTGGAATATTATTTCTTTCCTTATTAATCCCTTCTTGTTGGGTTGTATGTAGGCTTAGCAATAGAAGGAAAGAAGAATCATTCCTTCTATTTGTTCCTTTAATGCAGTTGCTTTCCCCTATCTCCTGGGCTCATATGTTTTTAATTAATCTCCTTGTAATTTTTTATCTTTTAAAAATGCGTGACGAACTTCCTTCTCTCTCAGGCAAGTTGTTATCGGTATGCCTTCTTCTGTTTTCTTTCCCAGATGTTCTCTTTTTCAAATGGGCTTATTCTTTTTCTGAGGGTTCTACCATTTCCCCTTGGATATTTATTCTGAGTCGATTCGGTGTCTTAGGATTATTACTACTATGGGGTGTAACCTATAATCTCTTGTTGGAAAGAAGCCGGAAGTCGTAATTTTAGTATTTAATCAAGATAGTTAACCAGCCTTAAATCTTCTTTGCTATCAGACTTTCCCATAACATTCATAATCAACCTATACTCCGAACTAATCCTTTTTTCCAATTTGAGGTTTCCAGGAACCACTTTCTGGTTCAGGAAAAATTAAAAATCGCCGTCCGACAAAATTGAGTAACAACCCTAAACCCGTAGCTGTAAGCTTTGCATTAAGAGGTTTAACAGAAACGCTTAAAAGCGAAGTGGTAATAATATAATCAAAAACACATAAAGACGAAACAAGAATTAAAAACAGAAAGATTTCTGTGCTGAAATTCCATTTAACTTTATGCTTGAACAAAATTGAGATGCAAAGAAAATAGTTTAAAATTGCTGCAATAATAAAAGCTGATGGTATTGAAAAAACAGGCGATATACCAGCAGAATGAAGGGATAAAAACACACCAAGGTTTGCTATGGCAGCCGTCCCGCCAATAAAAACATACACCAGAAATTGTAAAAAGAGGGGGGCATGAGAAGCATTATACCTTATAATGCAATATAGTGCTCTAATCCCGTCTTTTATCCCTATTTTTTTTCCTTCTTCATAGGTTCGCCCACGGTATGATATCCCTGCCTCAAAGATACGAAGCCTTTTATGGGCAATTTTTGCTACTATTTCAGGCTCAAAGCCAAACCGGTTCTCTTCAATATCAATTCCCTGAATTACCTCACGTTTGAATACTTTATAACATGTTTCCATATCAGTCAGGTTAAGGTCCGTGAACATATTGGAAAGAAGGGTCAAAAACCGGTTGCCCATATAATGCCAGAAATAAAGAACCCTATGAATTCCTGTTGAAAGAAATCTCGATCCCAGTATTACATCCGCTTCATCATCAATAAGCGGTTGAATAAGTTTCTTAAGGTCAACAGGATCATATTCAAGATCTGCATCCTGCACAGCAACAAAATCTCCGGTTGCCATTTTAAAACCGGTTCTCAAAGCAGCCCCTTTCCCCAGATTTATTTCATGATGAAGCACAACGACCTCTGTGTGTTCCTTTTCTATGGCTTTTGCGATAGAAAAGCTGTCATCCTCTGATGCATCATCAACAATTATCAGTTCTATGGACAGTTCATCATCTTGAATATCCAAAACCCTTTCAACACAGTCGCGTAGAGTTGTTTCTTCATTAAAACAAGGTATAACGATACTAAGTCTGTTCATATTAAAAAATTTCCAACTATTTGATTGATTTAAAGTAAGAAATGGTTGCTTTTACTCCGGTTTCAAAATCAGTTACCGGTTCCCACCCAAGATTTTTTTGGGCAAGGGATATATCAGGTTGTCTTCTTCTGGGATCATCCTCCGGTATGGCCTTATATTCAATTACAGATTTGGAACCCGTCATTTCGATAATTTTCTCAGCAATCTCTTTAATGGTAAAATTATTTGGATTGCCTATATTCAATGGGCCTGTGAGGTCATTATTCTCTGAACCCATAAACCGGATAAAGGCATCAACAGTATCATCCACATAACAGAATGAGCGCGACTGACTTCCATCGCCAAAAACAGTAACGGGCTTATTTGATAGGGCTTGTACAATAAAACTTGATATAACCCTGCCATCGAATGGAAGCATTTTCGGGCCGTAAGTATTGAAGATTCTAGCAACTCTGATATTGATCCTGTGTTGTCTGTAATAATCAAAAAAAAGAGTCTCTGCACACCGTTTGCCTTCATCATAACATGAACGTATTCCAACAGGATTAACATTCCCCCAATATTCTTCTACCTGTGGATGTATCGCAGGATCACCATATACTTCAGACGTAGAAGCCTGAAATATTTTTGCGCCGGTCCGTTTTGCAAGCCCTAGCATGTTTATTGCCCCATGCACGCACGTCTTTAAGGTTTGGACAGGGTCATGCTGGTAATGTACAGGCGATGCCGGACAAGCTAAATTATAAATCTCATCAATTTCAATATACAGCGGGAAAGTAATATCATGTCTTATGAACTCAAACCGTGGATTTTGAATCAAATGATAGATGTTTTTTTTCCTGCCAGTATAGCAGTTATCCACACAAATGACCTCATGCCCTTTCTCTATAAGCCTGTCACAAAGATGCGACCCAAGAAATCCAGCACCTCCTGTTACAAGTATTCTTTTCAAAAGGCCTCCCTCTATAATCTTGTAAATTAATAATTATTCCTAAAAAAGGTTCGAAATAAGGGACAGCATATTTAGCAGGGAGACGTTTGTCAAGTCGGTTAGACACTGTTAGTGGCACTACGTGTAAATTCACATGATTTGACATTGCTCGTACTGTGCTGTGTGGTTTTACCGTTCAATCGGTTTTCCACTCTTTCTGCAATTTGTCCAATTTCTGTTTAATTTTTTGTTCAAAATTAATTTCCTTTTACGATCAATTCAGACAAAGCAAAATCATGATCAAATTTAATTGGAATAACTTCAAAGCTATCAACCAGGCCTCTTTTTTTGATAGCTTCCCACTCCGAAGGAGTAAAAGCAGTATAAACCGAATGCCCATTTTGTAAATGATATTTGATTAATGTGGGAAAATCATGGAAGTTGTCTCTAGTTGGACTTGCAATACGTATTCGTCCTCGTTCAATCAAACCAGAAAACGCATTATAATTAGCGGTAAAAAAAATTGAATTCTGGGAAACATCTTTGGCAACATCTTTGGCAACACTATAATAATAATGCCTCGCAATTCGACTGCGAGGATAGTCGTACAAAAATGCTACAAGACTTGACCAGACCATTGCTACAAAGAATATCGTTACAGTAACACATGGAAAAATATAGCGATTAAGCTTTGCAAAGTTTTCGCGTACCAATAAGAAAATAGTAAGCAGCAATGCCAATAGCAACGGCAGAGTAAGAAAAGGAAATTCCTGAGCGTCTACTCCATCTAATGTCGTGAGAAATAGGACAGCAAAGAGATTTAATGTCGTGAGAAATAGGAGACCAAAGCGAAAAGGGGTCAACGAACACATTTTACGCCAGTTTAAATTTATGGTGCCGGTGTCGGACATCTCGCGCCAGGCATAAGCGGAAAGCATAGAGGTAAAAGGTAAAATTGGAATAAAGTACCTGAGATTCATGGACATTCCACCGTGCCAGCCATTATGATACGCATAAAAACCGATAAAAACTACAGGCACAAAAAATAATATTGTGAGCTGTACAGACTCTTTGTCATTACGTATAATTCTCAGAAAAGGGAGCAGCAACACTACAAGATAAGGACAACTTTGCAGCAACGATTTTTTCAGCCCATTTATATAGATCATCCCGCCTCCCTCGCTGCGTGACAAGCCTCCTTCTCTGATGTCAAGATCTCGCACACGAAGATCAACAATCAGTTGATAAGCTCCGTTCAAAGAGTTCCCGACCGTGCTCCGCACTTGAGGAATGATTGCAAGAACAGTTATCAACAAAATTATCGTAATTACAGCTGTACGTTTGTAACGGCGCAGCGTGGAGATCACTGGGCGTCGCGTTAATACCCATGAAAGTATGATTATAAGTATGCTCAGCGCGGCAAAAGGCAAATATCGTTTTAGTTCCAATGCATCCACATAGTGACCATAGGAAAAAGGTGAAAGGACACCGAATTTTGCGTAGTTCGTGGCGGTGAGAATGACCAAACCAGGAAGTGCTCCGATGCAGGTTGCAAGGGCAGGCAGCGGACGGTATGGTTTCAGAAAAAGAAAAGGGATAATGAAACATGGAAGCACAAAGATGGAATCAAGACGGATTCCCATGGAAAATCCTGTGATAAAACCAGACGCCAGAGCAAGCAAAAATGCCGCTCGCCCTGTTTTGGCGTAGAATGAGCAGACAAAAAAGTAGAATGCCGCCATAAGAAAAAAAGTTACGCTAGCATGAGGCCATGCTGCTTGCGAATATTCCCACGAGAACGTTGCAAAAATAAGGATAAAACATGAATTTAAGGCCAAGTTTCGATCCTGAAAGATTTTTTTTGCAATAGTGTAACAGAAAAAAATAATGCCCGCAAATGCGATAACATTGATAAAAAACAGACCGCGATATCCCCAGATACGGTAAAAGGGTGTACTGAGTACAGGGAAAAGGTAAGGATACTGGGAAACAAGTCTCCCGTTACGGGCGAAGATGAAACGCGTCTCCAGTTCCGGAGATGGACATTCCCGATAGCCATTCCATATCTCAAGTCCACCAGATTCTGAAAAGCTTTTCGTCATCCTGTGGTATGTAACCTCATCGATGGATATGTAACCCGGAATAATAGTAAAAACGGAAATCAGGATATGAGCAACGCCAATCAGAAAAAGCAATTTGATTTTAAACTTTTCTGCCGATGTCATGGGTATCCTATTTCTCTACTTTTTAAATATAAAATTATTTTTTTATGATTCAACTTTCTGATTTAAAACCCCCTAAAGTTAAAATCAAAATGGATATTAGCCTGATAGAAGAACAAAATCAAAGCTAAAAAAAAATTGACAAGCCTGGAAATATCCTTTATGAGTATTAATTATACTCGTAAAGGATTCGATAATGGAAGATCTGTTTGCAGGAATTGTCACTTCAAAAACCAGAATTAAACTTTTAATCAAGTTTTTCTTCAACCCAGGCGTACGCTCATATTTAAGAGAACTTTCCAGCGAATTCAATGTTTCGACCAATTCAGTGCGGCAAGAACTTAATCAGTTGACCAAATCCAAGCTTTTGCAATCGGAAAAAAATGGTCGCCAGGTTTTTTATTCTGCCAATAAAAACCATCCCTTGTTTTCAGAGCTTATTTCCATTGCCCGGAAGACAATGGGTGTGGATAAAGTCATTGACGGCATAGTGAACAGACTTGGTGATATTGAACTGGCATACCTGATAGACGATTATGCAGAAGGTAAGGACACGGGTGTGGTTGACCTGTTATTGGTAGGCAATATTGATCAGTATCATCTAAATGATTTGAGTATAAAAACTGAACGATACATCAAAAGAAAAATTCGTTCACTTGTTTTAACCAGAAAAGAATTTGAAGCGTTTCTTCCCAAGCTTGAAAAGCGAAAGCATATATTGATTTGGGAAATGAAGTAAGGTTTTTTTATATAAATTTAAATTGATTATTTTAATCTGTTGTACGCCAATTGGCAATGTAACCGAAGGGGCGGAGCTATTTGATGACTAAAAAAGCACTGATAACCGGAATCACAGGGCAGGATGGTGCATATCTTGCCGAATTCCTTCTACACAAAAGCTGAGACCTTTGCGAGAAGACCGGATACCTCCAATTTTAGCATTATGAATAAAAATTTTCAGATTCAGGACTCAAAAAGAGCCGTTTTTAAGCAAATTAAACCCATTTTAAAGCATATTCGGCTTATATTAAGCCAAATATTGCCCCCAATTGAGGCTCTTTGCCCGGTTTTTAATCACCGGGCGCAATTATTCATCTACACCGGGAGAATTTCTAATATTTTGGCCCCCTTTTTTAACCTAAAGGTCACAGGCAAGTTAAACGCAAATTGCCGGAACATGATATCAATGGTATTTTTAATCATCGTTGGGAATCGTGCTTTATTCCCTTTGTCATGCAAGTGGCTGATACCAAAATATTGTTCAACTATATATCGGTATTTTGAAATGGCTTTATTTCTTTTAATTTCAAAGTCAGTTAACTTTGCATTGACATTATCCTTTCGCATTATACCATCCTGGATATTATTTAATGCAAGAAATTCTCGATTTGGAGCACCTGCATATCCTTTATCGGCGTAGGCTATTTTGATTTTACCAGCATGCATACTATAAATCACAGCATAGGGAAGATACTTGGAATCATTATGAGAGGAAGGGCTCAAGGTTGTCGAAAGAATGAAACCGTTTTCAGTATCAACAGATGTATGTTCTTTAAAACCATAATGAGGTTTGTCATTTTTAATTGTCCAGTCAGATTCAAAGTCACGGGAAAACTTCTTAAGATTGCCATTTTTATCCAATCGGCTTTCCGGAGTATCAAGATGAGCCTTAAGTGTTTTTATCTGTTTTTTAGAAATTGGTTTGCTTGCAGATTTAACCAACCTGGCATCCACTGCAACCCCCTTATTAACAGTGATTCCATGCTGATGAAATTGTTTGAGAATTTCGCTATTAACCTTGATCATAACCTCTTTGGAAAGATTTTTTCTAAAACGGGAAAAAGTACTATGATCAGGAGACGGATAATCCATGGGAAGGTTAAGGAAGTCCCTGAAAGAAAGTCGATCACAGATCAAGTTTTCAAGTTCCGGGTCAGATTTAATTTGGAACCAGTTTTGCAACAGAATACATTTAAACAAAAGCAAAGGAGAATAGGCTCTTTCTCCCTCCTTGGATTTACCAATTTGATAATATTTAATAAGAAGATGTTCAACAGGTTTCCAGTCAATGGTATTGTTCACTTTACGTAAGAATTGCATGGACCGATTCCGGTCTGCATTTTTGTTGATAGCGATGTCTGCAAAGGAAAAACCTTGTTCGATTTTTTTATAAGCCATGAAGCCTCCAGTGGGTTGATTTTAATAGGCTCATTATGACATAACCTGAAGGTCACACGTAAATATATAATAAATTCAATTGTTTAATTGGTTTTTTGCCAATAAATTGATAAAGATTATCAATAACCTAAAGGGCGAGACAATACCTAAAATCAAAATTTGGGTAGTCGTGCAAAGGTCTTATAATTATGAAAGTTATGATATTAGCCGGTGGTTACGGAACCAGACTCAGCGAAGAAACCGATATGTATCCAAAGCCAATGCTCGAAATCGGTGGTAAACCAATTCTATGGCATATTATGAAAATTTACTCAAAATATGGTTATAATGAATTTATAATTCTACTCGGCTACAAGGGTTATATGATTAAAGAGTATTTTGCCAACTATTTCCTGCACCAAAGTGATGTAACAATAGATCTTGTAAATAACAAAATCGAAACTCATAATACTAACAGTGAACCTTGGAAAGTAACTCTTCTTGATACTGGTCAAGAAACCATGACTGGCGGCAGAATACTTAAGGCTAAAAAAATTATTGGCACAAAGCCATTTATGTTAACCTATGGTGATGGAGTTTCTGATATTAACATTACTAAATTGGTTAAATTTCACAAATCACATGGGAAAATAGCAACAGTAACTTCAATAAAACCAGAAGGTCGCTTTGGGACAATTGCGTCTGATAATTCGGGAGAAATAACAAGTTTTCATGAAAAACCCATTGGTAATAGGAATTGGATTAATGCCGGTTTTTTTGTTTTAAATCCTGAAATATTCGAGTATCTACGGCATGGAGAAAACACCATATTTGAAAGAGAACCAATTGAAAGGCTGGTTGAAGACAAACAGCTATATTCATATCAACATTCTGGTTTCTGGAAATGCATGGATACTCTTCGAGATAAAAATAATTTGAATAAAATGTGGAATGAGTCCAACGCTCCCTGGAAAACATGGGAATAATTTATGTTTAATGATATTTATTTAAATAAAAAAGTTTTAGTAACTGGGCATACTGGATTTAAAGGCTCATGGTTATCTTTGTGGTTAAAATCTATTGGAGCTGAGATTTGTGGCTACAGTCTTGGTCTTCCGACCCGACCAAATCATTATGAATTGCTAAAACTTAATATAAAATCTGTTACTGCAGATATTCTCAATAAAGAAAAACTTAAAAAAACTTTTTTAAAATTTCAACCGGAAATAGTTTTTCATCTTGCTGCTCAGCCCCTCGTCAGACGTTCATATCTTGAACCTGTTGATACTTTCATGACTAATATTATGGGAACAGTTAATATTCTAGAAACATGCAGAAGTTGCGAATCAGTACAAGCTATTATAAACATCACAAGTGATAAATGTTATGAAAACAAAGAATGGATTTGGGGATACAGAGAGAGTGATCCCGTTGGCGGACATGATCCATATAGCGCATCAAAAGCTTGTTCCGAAATTGTCACCACAGCATATCGGAATTCATTTTATGATAACAAAACCCTCATTGCCACAGCACGAAGTGGAAATGTTATTGGAGGTGGTGACTGGGCTGAAGACAGACTGATACCAGATATTGTAAAAGCAAGATCTAATAATAAGCATGTTGAAATTCGTAATCCTCAGGCAACAAGACCTTGGCAACATGTTCTGGAACCATTAAGCGGCTATTTGCAACTTGGCCAAAAACTTCTTGAAAAAAACAAAGACTTTGCTGAAGCCTGGAATTTTGGCCCTGCAGACACAGGGAATTTGTCGGTAGAATATATATTGAATTCTTTAAAAAAACATTTGGATATCAAAGTCAAATTTACAAAAATTAATCCTGATTTACATGAAGCCAATCATTTAAAGCTTGACTGCTCAAAAGCACATTCAAAACTCAATTGGAAACCTGTATGGAACAATGAGGAGATGATATCTCACACTGCATTATGGTACAAACAATATTATGAAAAAAAGTCTGTTCTTTCAACCTCTCAACTTGAAGATTTCACATCAAAAGCAAAAGAAAAAAATTTGGAATGGGCAATAAAATGATTTTTGACCTACTGCCATTGAATGATGCTTTTATCATAACCCCTGAAATAAATTTTGATAATCGTGGAGCATTTGGCAGACTATTTTGCAAAGAAGAGTTGAAACAAATATCAACAGGATTTGAAATAGTACAAATTAATCATTCCTTTAATAAAAATGTTGGTGCACTTCGAGGAATGCATTTTCAATACCAACCAAAAGCCGAGATTAAAATGGTGAAATGCATAAAAGGATCTGTTTATGATGTTATTGTTGATATTAGAAAAAACTCATCGACATTTTTAAAATGGTACGGGGTTGAATTGTCTGAAGATAACCAAAAAATTATATACATCCCCAAAGGATTTGCACATGGATTTCAGGTATTAAAACCAGACAGTCAATTATTATATTTACACTCCGAATATTATTCAGTCGCCCATGAAGGAACCTTGCGCTATAACGACCCGCGACTGTCGATTGACTGGCCATTACCAGTTTCAAATATTTCAGACCGTGACTCAAAACATCCTCTTATAGATAACTCTTTTAAAGGTTTACAAGTATGAAATGCAGATTCTGTAAAAATGAAATAAGCCACGTTTTTATAGATTTAGATAAGGCACCTCTTTCAAATTCATATTTATCATATAATCAACTGAACGAACCGGAAAAGGACTATCCCCTTAAAGTAATGGTCTGTGAAGAGTGCTGGCTGGTTCAGGTGGATGAATATAAAAAGTCATCAGAAATATTCAATAATGAATATTTATATTTTTCTTCTTATTCCAGGACGTGGCTGGAGCATGCCAAACAATATACAGATACGATTATTCCCCGCTTAAAACTCAATTCAAACTCTTTGGTTATTGAAATTGCTTCAAATGACGGATATTTGCTTCAATATTTTAAAGAAAAAGATATCCCATGCCTGGGAGTTGAACCAGCCGGGAATATTGCTGAAACTGCAAGAAAAAGAGGGATTGAAACCATCACCGATTTTTTTTGCACCAGTCTGGCTACTGAATTAAAAAATAAAAATCGAAAAGCAGATCTGATTATTGGGAATAATGTCCTTGCCCATGTACCTGATGTTAATAGTTTCACGCAAGGATTAAAACTGGTCCTGAAGAATAACGGTGTTATTACTATGGAATTCCCTCACCTTCTACAGCTCGTTGAAAACAACCAATTTGATACAATTTATCATGAGCATTTTTCCTATTTTTCATTTCATACTGTACAAAATATTTTTTCAGATCATGGACTGGAAATTTTTGATGTCGATGAAATCCCGACCCATGGTGGCTCTTTACGCATTTATGCAAGACATATGCAAAATGGCAGTCGCAGTCCATGCGCCTCTGTTACGGCACTTATAGAACAGGAAAAAACCGCTGGCATAAATAAACTTTCCTATTATGAAAACTTTCAACCAAAAGCTGAACGTGTTAAATATGATCTCCTTGAATTCTTGAAAAATCAAAAAAAATCGGGGCATATGATTGCGGCCTATGGTGCCGCTGCAAAAGGCAATACGCTTCTTAACTATTGCGGCATAACAAAAGACCTTATCTCTTTCGTTGTCGACGCGTCAGAGCATAAACAGGGTAAATTTTTACCTGGAAGCCATATTCCAATTCTGAGCGAAGAGCATATTAAACTATCAAAACCCTCTTTTATGCTTATCCTGCCGTGGAATATTAAAGATGAAATTTTACATCAATTGGCCTATATAAAAAAGTGGGATGTTCAGTTTATTATTGCGATCCCTCACTTAACGGTATTGTAAATGAAAAAAATACTAATCACCGGTGCAACTGGATTTGTTGGTCGTAAAGTAGTTGAGCAATGTCTTCAGTATGATTTTGATATTACTATATGCGGTCTCAATGAAATAAAGTTACATGAAATGGAAAAAGAATTTGGTGTCAAAGCAATTGCTTTCGATATTAAAAAAAGCCATAATAATTGGTCTAAATATACTGGCCATCCAGATATTTTGATTCACCTTGCATGGGAAGGATTGACAGATTATAAAGATCTTATTCATATTGAAACCCAACCATTCACCCATTACCAATTCTTAAAAAGTATGCTTCAAGGTGGCCTGAAAAGTTTGACAGTGGCCGGGACTTGTTCTGAATATGGCATGCAGGAAGGCTGTCTTTCAGAAGACATGCCTACCTTACCGAACAATTCTTACGGAGTAGGTAAAGACACTCTGAGAAAATTTTTAGAAGTTTTAGGTAATGAATATAGTTTCAGTTTAAAATGGCTCCGCTACTTCTATATGTATGGGCAAAGACAAAGCCCCACAGCGCTTTTCCCACAACTCAAAGCCTCGATTAAAAGACAAGATAAAATATTCAATATGTCTGGTGGGGAACAGCTCCGGGATTTTCTACCCGTTGAAACAATTGCTGAATATACTATAAAAGCAGCAATCCAAGACACTATTAATGGAATCATTAACATCTGTTCCGGAAAACCCATCTCTGTCAAAGAGTTTGTGGAACAAAGAATTATTGAACTACAGTCAGAGATCAAACTGAACTTAGGCTATTATCCTTATCCTGACTTTGAGCCAATGTCATTTTGGGGAGATAATACCCGTTTACAAAATTTACTAAATCTAAAGAAAAATAACTATTAATTATTTTAATCTCCAGTTCCTGAAACGGTGACATAATAATTTGCCTTTACTTCTCCAGCAAAGAATTATCAAAACAATTGAGATAAATTTTCATAAAATTACTGCTTTAATGAAAACACAAAGGATCGATATATGAAGGCCAAAATAAAACCACGGATCGAACTTGAGAATAGAACAAAATTAGAAGAAGTCATCCCGATCGAGGTCCCTTTTCTTGTTTTCCTTGATCCATCTGATGTTTGCAACTTTCAATGTAAATTCTGTCCAACTGGGGACAGGGCTTTGATAAAAAAAATAAAACGGAATTCCTGCCTGATGGATTTTGATTTATTTAAAAAAGTTATTGATGATTTATGTGAATTCAAAAAACCAATAAAAGTATTACGTCTTTATAAAGATGGTGAACCGCTTTTAAATCCCAGATTCCCGGATATGGTTAGATACGCGAAAAAAAGCGGATGTGCCTTACAAATTGATACGACCACAAATGGCTCTCTTTTAAATCCCAGATTGAATTTAAAAATAATTGAGGCTGGGTTAGATAGAATTCATATTTCTCTGGAAGGACTTTCGCAAGAATCCTACAAAGAATTTGCCGGTTATAGAATTAATTTCGAAAAATTTGTTGACAATATCCGCCACTATTATGAGCACAAAAAAGAATGCCTCGTCTGTATAAAAATAGTCGGTGATAATCTTTCAAAAGAAGCCAAAGGGCATTTTTTTGATATCTTCGGTAATATTTCCGATAGAATATTCGTCGAACATATTGCGCCTTGTTGGCCACAGTTTGAAATGCATGAAGTTATTCCAAATAGCAATGTTGGTATTTATGGCCAGGAGATAAAGGAGGTAGAAGTCTGCCCCTATATATTTTATTCAATAAGTATCAATGCTGACGGAAAAGTCAGCCTGTGTTTTCTGGATTGGGCAAGAGAATTAATTGTGGGTGATGCCAGGGCGGAAAGCATTAAAGACATCTGGAATAACGAAATTATGTTCAACTATCGAAAAATGCATCTACTTAAAAAGCGTAAGGAACATAAAATTTGTGCCGTTTGTGGGCAATTGTCCCATTGCCTTCCGGATGACATTGATCCTTTTGCGGAGATGCTTCTCAAGAAACTCAATAATACCCGCAGGGAATAATTGTGATAAAAATTCTTCATATAACCGCCCATCTTGGAGGCGGCGTTGGCAAGGCTTTAAGCGGCCTCGTACAACAACCAGCTTCAAAAGAGGTAGAACACACTTTTGTAATCCTGGAGGAGCAGAAAAACCTTCAATTTATTGATCTAATAAAAAATTGTGGGTGCAGGATTATTATCTGTCCGGTCAATGAACACCTCGTCGAACTGATTGAATCTTCAGATATTGTTCAGTTAGAATGGTGGAACCATCCTGCTACCATAAAAACTTTATGCAGATGCACTCTCCCGCCGATGAGACTCCTGGTATGGTCCCATGTTTCCGGGTTATTCAATCCCAAAATCCCGAGTGGCTTGATTAAAGCTGCACATCGACTCTTATTCACATCACCATGCTCTTTTCAATCCAGAGAAGTCCTTGAATTGCCGTCAAATGCCTATGACCGGATGGGGGTTGTCTCCAGCAGTGGCGGATTTGATGAATTGCCGAGCCCAGAAGAGGGGAAATATGACTATTTTTCAGTAGGTTATATTGGAAGCTTTAATTTTTCAAAACTGCATCCCCGATATATTGATTTTTTATCCGCGGTAACAATTCCGGAATTCAAAGTAAAATTGATCGGCGATGTCACTGATGAAACTGTTCTTGCAAAACAATGCGAGAAGTCTGACAGACCAAATTTGCTTGAATTCCGGGGTTACACAAATGATATCGCTTCTGAACTGGCTTCAATAAATGTCCTTGCCTACTTATTAAATCCAGAGCACTACGGGACAACCGAAAATGCGCTCCTCGAAGCCATGGCCATGGGTATCATACCCATAGTAATGAACAACCCGGCCGAACGTCTTATCGTTGATGATCACATAACCGGACTTATCATTAATACACCTGAAGAGTTTGCCGGGGCCATCAACTGGCTGTTTGAATACCCTGAAAAAAGACAAAAAATTGGAAGACAAGCCTCCAGATCTATACGAGAGCGGTTCACTGCTGAAAAAATGGTCGAGTCTCTCAATTCACATTACACAGCTCTGCTCTCAATGGAAAAGCAAGCTATTTCATTTACCAGTATATTCGGCAATACTCCGGCTGAATGGTTTCTTTCATGTCAGGGTAATGCAACAAAATTTACGGAAAATTCAAAAATATTCCTGTCGCCAGGCACTCTTCCTGATTATTCATTAATGGAACAAACAAAAGGAAGTGTTTTTCATTTTCTACAGCATTTTCCCGAAAACTCCCTTCTGCAGGCTTGGGGAGCAAAAATTTCTGACTATATTCTTGCCTGTGAAAACACATAATATATAATTTCAGATGTCAAAAACACTCTCATGGTATAACTTTTCATGTTTTCAAGCATTTGAAAAAGATTTTTCTTGGATATTCATTCAGGTAGCCTTCTATGATATATACTAAACATCGCCAATTTAACTTTGCCCCTGACAACTCTGAAGCCCGCCAGCTGCTATCCGTGATCAGCGAGACCAAGGCTTCACCTGTGTCAAGATCGGTTGACCGACCGTTGCTGGCTCTTTACGGTTGTGGCAATCTCGGCAGAATGGCCCGGAACTACCTGGCTCATTTTGGCTTTAAGCTATCTTTTGCCCTTGACCTAAAAGCCGAGCAGTACCAACAGGATCCAGCCTGGCAAGGAGTCTCAGTTCTGCATCCCGATGAGGTTGCTCCTGAACAGAGGAATTCCTGCCTGCTTGCCATTTGCGTGGTTACAAGCCCCTGCATACCCTTGATTAAAAATCTTCAAACACAGGGATGGTCCGATTGCGTTCCCTTTTACGATATTGCCGAGGCTTATCGGGATCAGCACCCTCTGTCCAACGGCTGGATTGCGGCTCCTTTTACTGCTGTTGAAATACAGAATATCAGCACCGTTCTCTCAGGTTGGAGTGACAATCTTTCCCGGGCCCACCATCTCCAGTTTCTATCCTGGCGACGACTAAGGGAGGAATGGTCTTTTACCGACGCACCGGTAACAGCGGATGATCGTTTTTTTATTCCGGAAATTCTATCTATCCTCAATGATCATGAAACCTTTGCTGACTTCGGAGCCCATACCGGAAGTGTTGCCGAACGTTTTTTGAAAATCAAGAAAGGCAATTTTTCCAGGATCTGGGCTATTGAACCGGATCAGGCCAATATGGAAAACTTGCGAAAGAAGATTTCCCGAATGACACCCGAAACCAGAAAACGCATCCAGTTAAAACAGACATCGGTTGGGAGCCACCCAGGTGCAAGCACCTTTTACTATGGATTGGGATATGCCTCCCAGTTGTCTCGTCTTGGGCAGCATAAAATCAAAGTAAACACTATTGATGAACTAAAACTTGATCCGAGTTATATTAAACTGCATCTTGAGGGGGCTGAGCTTGATGCCCTCAAGGGTGCGCAAAAAACAATTCTACGCCATCGTCCCATTATTACAGCTACGACTTATCATAACGACCTCGGCCTTTGGGAATTACCGCTATGGTTAATGCAAAAAATACCGGATTATCATTTTCTGCTACGGCTGCACAGCTGGTGCGGCACCGGCTCGGTTATTTATTGTATACCCAACGAACGCTGGCAGAATCTGAAGATTTAATAAAGGAGTATCAAATAGATGAAAGCGCGTCTAAAATCAAAATTAAATTTAGAGAAACGGACTCCTCTGCAGGATGTTATCCCTTTGCAAACCCCTTTTCTTCTTTACCTTGATCCTTCCAGTGCCTGCAATTTTCGTTGCCAATTCTGCCCGACAGGGCATAAAGATCTGATTGACAAATCAGGATACCGCAGAGGCCCGATGAGCCTTGACCTGTTCGAAAAAACAATCCAGGACCTTAGTGAATTTAACCAACCTCTAAAAGTTCTTCGTATGAACAAGGTGGGGGAGCCTTTTCTCAATAAAAATCTCTCTCAAATGGTTGCTTTAGCAAAAAGGAGCGGTTCTGTAGAATTCATTGATTTGACAACAAACGGTTCTCTATTTTCACCCGAACGATTAAGCCGGCTGCTGGAGGCAGGATTAGATAGGCTAAATATATCTTTGGAAGGCATGAACCGTGAACAATACCGGCAATATGCAAAAGTTGATTTTGATTTCGATAAATTCGTCAAAAATGTAAAATGGTTATATAGCAACAAAGGTAATTGCGAAGTAACAATAAAAATCCCAGGTAATTATATTAATGATGATCAAAAAGAAGAGTTTTTAAATACTTTTGGAAATTATTGTGATCGAATCTTTATTGAAGATATAGCCCCGATATGGCCATCTTTTGACATTGAAGCACATTCCGATATCACAATTGGAAAATTAAAAGGACAATATGAACAATCAGTACACCCAAAAGGCATTTGCTCATATATTTTCTATTCAGCCGTAATTAATTCAGATGGTTCAGTTAGTGCCTGCTGCCCCGACTGGGCCCAGAAACTAATTGTCGGTAACGTTAAAACAGAATCGTTAAAAAATATCTGGCATTCTTCAAAAATGAACAATTTAAGACGCCAACATCTTGAGGGGAAAAGGCATGCTAATAATACTTGCAGCGTTTGCGGACACTTGAGTTACTGCCAGGTAGATAACATTGATCCTTTTAGAGAATTACTCTTAAACAAATTTATAACTTATGAAAAAGAGTGTTTGGCTTGAATACTATTAAATCAAATTATTGTTGTCCGGCGTGTGAAGAAAAAACTCAATTTCTTATTAACTGGGAGTACAGCGGCCTGAATGATTCGATATTTAACTACATGGCCAAAATTTATGAATGCTTGAACTGCGGATTAGTTTATATTGCAAATATCTCTGCTGAGAGATTATCAGTTTTCTACAACAAAGAATGTTCTTATTTTGAAAAACCGCATTTCAATATATCCGCTCCGGAAAATATTATAAAATATAAATTTTATAAAGAAATTATTGTCAACGCGGGACTGACTGACACACCTGTTACCGATATTGGTTGTGGCCGTGGCGGTTTCCTGCTCTGGCTGAAAAATAATGACTGGAATGGAGACTGTCAGGGAATTGATATTGACCTGAAAAGTATTCCCGATACTGGTGTACATACAAATGAACAAAGTATAAAAGTTACTTTTCAGGAGGGGAGAGCGGTTGCCATGCCTTTTGAAGATGGAACCCAGTCTTTGTTAACATATTTTCATGTACTGGAGCATATATGTAATATCGATAAGGTGTTTAGGGAAGCATTTCGTGTCTTAAATGAATCCGGTCACATTATAATTGAAGTCCCTGATGCGGAAAGATACAAAGATTTTCCTGTTGGAACAGCCTTTTGGCTGAGTATTAGAGAACATGTTAATCATTTTTCTCCTGACGCTCTATGCAAGGCACTACAAAGAAACGGCTTCGAGGTAATTAGTATCAACCGGGGATTATTGCCAACCCCTGAATTTTCTTATCCTTCATTAATAGTCTTAGCCCGAAAGGGTAATGTTAAAAGAAAACCTAATATTTCTAAAAAAAATTCTATCGCGTCATTTTTTATTCAATCAAATAAAGATATAAAAACTCAGGCGCAAAAAGTCTCAAAATTTTGTTCAAAATTTTCAAGGATGACATTCTGGGGATGCTCGGCTGAATTATTCAGTTTATTGCCAATAATGAACTTACAGGACTTTACTTTATGTGATTCAAGCAAAATTAAGCAGCAATGCGTATATAAAGGCCTGCCTGTCAATGACCCCGCGGCTGTCAAAAATGCCGGAGCTTTGATCGTTGCCCCTTATCTACATGGCAGCGCCATTGAAAAGACCGCGATTGAACTAGGCTGGTCCAAAGAAACTATTTTCCGTTTAAGATAAACAATTTACCCTGTAGGAAGATGCCTATGAAATACAAGACAGAGGATATTGATTCCCTCGTAAAACAAATGATGCCTTTAGCATCAAAAACAGAGAATGACCACAACCGGGGAGTTGCGATTTACGGTGCTGGCTTTGTTGGAACCTGGGCAGCCCAATATCTAAGGTCATCAGGAGCCGCCGTCAAGCATTTTATTGACAGGGATCCACAAAAAAACGGGACTACAATAAATGGGATTCCGGTAATTTTACCCTCCGACCCCTTAGTAGCCTCATATCCGACTATATATATTGCCGCCCGGCATGCTGTTAAGGATGTTCAAAAAGCCATGGCGAATAATAATTATAATTTATTATCCTTTGACGGATATTACGTAATTAAAAATTATCAGAAATTTGCCGATATCAGAGACAATTATTTTAGTGATGATAAGTCAATAGAAACTTATAACGCGCTTTTACTGGCAATGCTAACCAGTTCCACTAAAAGCTGCCGGACCATAATGGAAAAAGATATGTATTTCGGGATTCCGGAATTTAGCGGAACCTTTAATGAAATATTTGTGGATGCCGGAGCCTTCGTAGGAGACTCAATAGAGCGCTTTATCTGGGAAAATCTTGGAACATTCAAACATATATATGCTTTTGAACCGGGCCACAGACAATTTTTATCTCTACAGCAGAGGATGCTTAGGCTTTCTAAAGAGTGGGCTTTAGATGACAACTCGGTTACCGCGGTTAACGCAGGCCTGGCAGCTGAGGATGGCCGCATGACTTTTTCCTTTTTATATGATTCACCTCTTCGTCATGGTTTAACAACTGGAGACCATGGTACCACCAGCAGTGATATAAACAGTATCGAAGTATATTCTTTAGATTCATTTTTAAAAGGTAAACCTGTTACATTTATTAAAGCTGATGTTGAAGGCATGGAGATGGACCTTTTGAGAGGGGCACAGGCTACAATACGCCGCAATAAACCCAAAATGGCCCTGTGTGTTTATCATTATCCCAGCGACCTGATTGAGGTCGCCGAATTTGTAAAAAACCTGGTACCGGAATATAAATTTCACATAAGACAACACGCGCCGATATTCGGTGATTTCGTTTTATATTGCCATTGTGAATAAAAATCGACTTATACGAAATCAAAAAATTTTGGCGCAGATACTATTCATAAAAGCCGATATTTCTTGCCGCTAATAATAAATAAAAATAATTCCGTAAACACTTAAAAATCATCCGGCGCTTCGGTAGAATTATATTTAGTCTAAATATTTCATGATTTTTTCTGCGTGCGCGTTGGTAATAATAAACTTATAGGAGAGAAGTATGATGAAAATCCCCCTGGAACAATATAAACAGGAAATGTCAGAAAGGGTCAGGTCATATAAAACGAATGCATCACTTCAAACAGCGTCCCAAAATTTCTTTAAAGAGATCGGTATTGGCAAAGCAAATTATGTATATAATTTTTTCTGGCTGGGAGTCCCGATAATTCAAATACCTCAGGATCTGCAGGCTATGCAGGAAATGATCTGGGAGGCTAAACCCGACCTTATTATTGAAACCGGGATTGCCTGGGGGGGGACTCTGATTCACAGTGCTTCCATGCTGGCGATTCTGGAAAGCTGCGGACTTATTGAAAACGGTCATGTTCTAGGCGTTGATATTGACATTCGCCCTCACAACAAAGAAGCCATCATTGCCCACCCCTTAAGCAATAAGATTACTATGTTTGAAGGCTCAAGTATCGATGAAAAAATAATTGATAAAGTTCGATTATTTTCAAAGAGTCACAAAAGAATAATGGTCTTTCTGGATAGTGATCATACTCATGACCATGTTCTTTTTGAATTAGAGGCTTACGCGCCACTTGTTAGTAAGGGAAGCTATTGCATGGTTGGTGATACAATTATCGAAGACGCACCGGATGGAATGGTTTCAGAACGGCCCTGGTGTAAAGGTAATAATCCCAAAACCGCAGTGTGGGAATTTATCCGCCGTATAAAGGAAGAAGGACGAAAAGCTGCTGATGGATTAAATCTAAATTTTGAAATCAATAAAGAATTGGAACACAAAATTTTGGTAACAGGTTCACCTGATGGATTTCTCAAAAGAGTTTAAATCTCCCATAGCACACATAATATTTTATAGTAATAACTTTGATTCTTAATAAGAAATCGATATTTAAACTCATAGCTTTTCAATGTCTATCATAAAAAATAATATCCGTGCTAATCTCATCGGGAACATCTGGCAGGTTCTTATGGGATTGGCGTTTATCCCTCTTTACATTGGATTTATGGGGGTTGAATCCTATGGTCTGATTGGTATTTTCGCTACCATCCAAGGTGTTATTGTCATTTTTGACATCGGGATAAATGCTACCCTGACACGTGAAATGGCGCGTCTCTCTGCCCATCCAGGTAGTGAACAGGAAATGCGGAATCTGGTCCGTTCCCTGGAGCTAATCTACTGGGGCATGGCCGTTTTGATTGGAATTGTCATAATAATCATCTCTCCTTTCATTGCACATCACTGGGTAAAAGCCGGTCAACTGGCTCCCCATACTATTGAACAGGCGTTGCGAATAATGGGACTTGCCATGGCACTCCAATGGCCGGCTTCTTTTTATACCGGTGGTCTCATCGGACTCCAAAAACAAGTTCTGTTAAATATTATCAATGCCTGCATAAGCACTTTTCGGGGCGTTGGCGCAGTCCTGGTGTTATGGTTAATCGCACCAACAATACAGGCTTTCTTTTCATGGCAGATCATAATCAGCATAATAAACACCTTTGTATTAGCTTTCTTCCTTTGGCGCAGGCTCTCGCGGACTGGAAAAAAAGCAGTTTTTAAAAAACAACTCCTTACTGGCGTTTGGAGATTTGCTGCTGAGATGAGTGGAATTGGGATTTTAGCCACCATACTTACTCAACTGGACAAAATAATCCTAAGTAAAATGTTAACCCTGGAAATGTTCGGATACTACACTCTGGCAGGAGTAATCGCGATGTCTCTTTATCGACTAATAGGGCCTGTATTTACCGCCATATACCCTATCCTTACTCAATTAGTCTCACTCTCAGACCGGGAAGGATTAAAACAACTATATCATAAAAGCTGTCAATTTATGTCCGTCCTGATCCTGCCAGTAACTGTAGTGATTGCACTATTTTCATATGAAATCTTGTATATTTGGACGCAGGACCCGGTGACGGCTGGGGAAACACATGTTTTGGTTAGTTTTCTCATCTGTGGCACAGCTTTTAGCGGACTAATGAATATCCCTTATGCCTTGCAACTTGCCCATGGATGGACCAGGCCCGGTTTATATATAAATCTAATTTCCACAATTCTGATAGTGCCGCTGATTATTTTTTTGACTGGGCGCTATGGAGCTATAGGCGGTGCCAGCGCGTGGGTAATTCTCAATTGCGGTTGTTTCCTGATAGCTATTCCAATAATTCATCATCGCCTGCTGCCGCGTGAAAATTGCCGCTGGTATTGGCAGGATGTATTTTTACCGCTTGCGGCATGTTTATCTACGTCCGGGTTGGGGCGACTATTTATGGGGGACCAAATGTCTCAATTAGCAACAATAGTATATTTATCAGCCGTTTCATTCATCACCCTTGCGGTTACTGCATTGTCGACACCAACAACACGGGCATGGCTAATAAAAAACGTGTCTAGAATCAAACCAGCAAAAAAAAAAGAACATTGGAAATAGTAACCCGTAGGAAAATATGAAATTTTTAAAAATAAAATTATTTTTTTGGCGGCTTATAATCTGAATTGACCCTTTATTATTGGAACTATCTCAAGTATGAGTGAAAGCATAAAATTCAACATCATTATTCCAACCCGTGAACGGTCTGATACCCTGATACATAGCTTGCGTACAGTCGTCAATCAGGATTATGAAAATTTAAATATCATCGTCAGCGACAATTTCAGTCAGGACAACACCAGGGAGGTTGTCGATTCATTCAATGATCCCAGGATTATTTACTATAATACCGGGAAACGCCTCAGCATGTCTCATAATTGGGAATTCGCTTTATCAAAAGTTAATGATGGATGGGTTTCAATTATAGGGGATGACGACGGTCTTCTTCCAGGCTGTTTGTATAAAGTCGCAGAACTCATTAAAAAAACCAAGGCCCTGGCAATAAGATCAAATGTATGCTCATATTTATGGCCAGACGTTAATCAATATAAAAAATGGCGGTTCTCAGTTCCTATCAAGTCCGGCTTTGAAGTTCGTAACTCCGGGGTCTGGTTGTCAAAAGTCTTAAAAGGTAATGCCAGTTATCCTGAGTTACCAATGTTATATAATGGCGGATTTATCTGCAGTTCATTAATAAAAAAAATTAAACACATCTATAATGGTACTTTTTATCAATCAAGTGCTCCAGATATTTTTTCTTCTATTGCTCTTGCCAGTATTATTAAAAATTATATTTATTCCCATGAACCATTTGCTATTAATGGTGCTTCAAGGCACAGCACCGGAACGTCAGGGATAAATAGCGGTTACGATACAAAGAATTCTCCTATCAAAAAATTTTTTTCAGAGGAGAATATACCGTTTCATCCCGACATTCCGATTTGTACTGAAAAAAAATACCCTTTACCATTACAGGTGGCAGTCTATGAATCATATCTTAAAACAAGCAATCTTCGGGACCGGTTTTCAAAAAATCATCATAGGCAACAACTTGGAACTATCCTGGCAATTCCCGAAAGGCATGAATTTTATGTGAAACAATGGGGTCAGAAATTTGCTTCAATTCATGGTTTGGATTACTTCAAAATTGAATCAGAGGCACGTCGAAAAAGGATATTCTTAAAATTGGCTTGCTTGCCAAAAAAGCTATCACTTATTCTCGATATGTATGTTATGGATGCTAATGAACTCCCTTTAAATAACGTGTACGAAGCAAGTATTGCAGGAGCAAAAATCAGGGACACTATGCCCAGTCAAATAGAAAATATCCGACATTTGCCCTGGAAAATTATTGAACATTTTCGACGCAAATGGCATGAAAAAAAAATCACTCCCTGATATTTCTTAAATTATTCAGCCATACGCGCCCAAATAATAAATTCGATATACGCTTTCATTATAAGACATCTTTTTTGTCATATTAAAGGAATGCCATGCTTAAAAAAATTGAAATTAAGGATAAAATTAAACAATTTTTATACCGGATAGGAATTGATGTTGACGATTTCAGGTCAATCATGAAATTGATGGAATATCATAGGATAAATCTGGTTCTTGATGTCGGTGCATCCATCGGCTTATATGGGGAAAATTTAAGAAAACGTGGATACCGGGGACGGATAGTTTCTTTTGAGCCGATGTCCACACCTTTTGCAGCCCTGGCAAAAAGAGCCCTGCCTGATAAAAACTGGGATGTCGAGAAGTTTGGATTAGGAGATGAGGATGGCAAAAAAATTATAAACATTGCCACAAATTCTGATAGCAGTTCAATATTATCAATGCTGCCAAAACATGTTCAGGCAGTTCCTTCAATAAAATTTATTGGACAGGAAGAAATTACAATTCGTTGTCTGGATTCAATTTTTGAAGACTATTCAAATTCCAGCCGGGCAATGCTCAAATTAGATGTTCAAGGATTTGAAAAATATGTCCTGAAAGGTGCCGAAAAATCATTGCCTAAAATTAAGGGCCTCCAACTGGAAATGTCACTACAGCCTCTATATCAATCTGAAAAACTATTTTATGAAATGCTTCCCTTTATTTTGGATCAGGGTTTCAAATTAATGTCCTTAAAGCCGGGCTTCTATGATCCCTCTTCAGGACAATTATTACAAGTTGACGGAATCTTTTACAGGGAATAATTATCCAAAAGAATAATAAAGATGATATTGATAACATAATAATTTATAAAGAAAATTATGGAAAATGTTGTTAAAATATCTATTATAACGGTTTGTTTCAATAGCTTGAATTATATTGATTGTTGTATTAAAAGTATTCTCTCTCAAACATATGATCATATTGAATATATTATAATTGATGGTGGTTCAGATGACGGCACAAAAGATATTATAAAAAAATATGATTATGAAATAGATAAATGGATATCTGAACCTGACAACGGAATCGCCGATGCAATGAATAAGGGGATTAAATTGGCCACCGGCGATTATATTTTGTTTATCCACTCTGATGACTATCTTGCAGATTCAATGGTGATTGAAAAAGCTGTTTCAAAGATCACTATACCTTTTGATATTTTTCTTTTTGATATTATCCAAGAAAAAAATGGGATAAAAACATTATGCGCCCCTAAAGGTTTTATCTGGTGGACTAATTTTAAAACCACTGTGTTCCATCAAGCCTGCTTTTGTTCTAAGAAATTATTTGAAAAAATTGGTGTGTTTGACAAGAAATTCCAAATTACAATGGATTTTGATTTTTTCTTAAGAGCATACAGGGTTGGTGTGAGGTTTACTTATATTAAATTCCCTCTTTCTGTAATGCGTCTTGTGGGCATCAGTTCTCGCCTTGACTGGAATAGTCTTAAAATGCGATTTTCAGAAGAAAGAAAAGTTCACATTAAAAACTGTCCCAATTTATGGATGAAAATTATTTATAGAGTGTATTGGTTTTTATATTTGCCCTATCGAAAAGTAAAATTTTTATTGAATGAATATATATTCTTATATTTAAAAAATTAAATCCGGTTACAGTATTATTTTTCAAAGAACTGGGATGCCTGAAATCAGAAGATTCTACATTTGATGGGGATCATGGGGGGAATTGAGATGCTAAAAAAATATTTTAAACAGCTATCTTTAAGAACAATGCATGAAGCTTACTCTCTTGCCCACAAGGAGATTGCTCAACCATTACAAAAGGGTGGTAAATGCTTAGACTGTGGCGCAAACAATGGATATAAATATGACACTTTAAAAAAACTTATACATCTGGACCCTGACTCATATTATGGAATAGAATGGAATAAAAGTCTTGTGATGGAGGCTATGAAAAAAAATTTAAATGTCGTACAGGGTGATCTAAACGAAAAGATTAATTTTCAAGACGATGAATTCAAATGCGTTTTCGGCTTATCAGTTTTGGAGCATTTATTAAATCCTTGCAGCTTTTTAAAAGAATGTTATCGGATTTTGGATAGAGACGGAACTCTAATAATATTAACACCAAATATAAGTACCTATTTTACTGCAATATTAATACTATTTGGGAGAATGCCATCTAGTGGGCCACACCCGGATTCAAATCAAATCTTAAGTCAAGATAGCCTATTGAAAGTGGGTCATGAAAGCATAAAGCCGGACCCAGAAGCAGTTACACCAATTCACCGTCACATAGTCGTTTTTAGTTATAGGGTCCTGCTTTCTTATTTTAAAATCATCGGTTTCCGAGAAATAAAAGGGTATGGGTTTGGTTTATACCCGTTCCCAAATTTTCTTCAGCCTATCCTACAAAAAATAGATCCATATCATTGCCATCAAATGGTAATTGTAGCGCGTAAATAGTCTGATTGATAATCATTGCCGGAAAGGTTAGCTTTTGATGCTTAATATCTTTGTTATCTCCAAACGCCAGTATACCAATAGAGATCTTATTGATGATCGATTCGGACGTGTGAGAAATATCCCATATGAACTGGCAAAACGAAATAATAAAGTATATGGATTGTGTCTTAGCTACCAAAAAAAGGCTGAGTTAACAATTCATGACGGATCTGTAGAATGGGAGAGCATGAATATCGGGACATTAAAGATTCCAGGGCTGCTTCGGTTTTACCGAAAAGCAGATGTATATGCCCGAAAATCTGATATTATCCTGGCATTTTCAGATTCAATATATGGAATTATAGGCTATCTGCTTGCAAAAAAATATGACATCCCTTTAGTATTTGATCTTTATGATAATTTTGAATATTTCAAAATTGGGAGACTGCCTGTTGTCAAACAGATCTATCGCCGGGTAGTGAGAAAATGTGATGGTGTAACTTGTGTCAGCAGTCCACTTGCAAAATTAGTGAAATCATATGGCCGGGAGAAAGCCATGGCAGTTATCGAAAATGCTGCTCAGGATAATTTATTCAAACCATTGGACAAGAAATATTGCAGACAAAGCCTGAACCTTCCTGTCAATGCAATTCTTGTTGGTACTGCTGGTGCCTTGTGTAGCAATCGCGGCATCTCATCGCTTTTCAAGGCATTTGATCTATTGAAAGATAAATATCCGGAACTTCACCTTGTTGTTGCAGGACCGCGGGATATTGATATTCCGGTTGGGAAAAAAATTCATGATTTGGGAGTGATACCCCACGAAACAGTCCCCCTTCTTTTCAATGCTATGGATGTGGCTGTTGTTTGCAATAAAAACAACAAATTCGGACAATATTGTTTCCCGCAAAAAGCAAGGGAAATTATGGCTTGTGGCGTGCCAATTATAGCAGCTGATATTGGGGGAGCGTGTGACCTTTTAATGGACAATCCCGAATGGCTTTTTAAGCCGGATAACGTGGAAGATTTAACTAAAGTGCTTGAAAACAGACTTAATTACCAGACAACAAATTATAAAAACATTAAATCCTGGTCTGATATTTCAATGCAATTAGAAAAACTGCTTAATAATGTATCAAACAAATAAAACAGGTGATGGTCACAATGAAAGGCCTTAAACATAAAATTACATCTCAAGAAATTTATAAGGCGATCCGCGCCTATTTACCACAAGATCACTCTAATCATCAGTCACTGTATCCCTATTTGAAACAATTCTTTGCACAGTCACCTGAAAATATTAAGGTTCTGGACATAGGCTGCGGTGATGGAAATTCCATAAAACTATTCCAAAAAATGGCCAAAAACATTGAATGGTATGGTGTTGATATTGATAATTCGCCAGAAGTGAAACAACGTGTCCGGAAAAGCGCTCAATTTTCTAATTTTAATGGAGTTAACCTGCCATACTCCGACAATTCTTTTGACTTACTATACTGTCATCAGGTACTCGAACATGTACGACATCCTGACGCATTGATTGCTGATGCCTTTCGCGTATTAAAACCCAATGGTTTGTTCGTGGGTGCGGTATCCTACCTGGAACCATATCACTCATACAGCATTTTTAACTTCACTCCCTATGGGATCGTTCGAGTATTTATTGATGCCAATTTTGAACTAAAAGAGATACGCCCGGGAACCGATGCATCGGTGTTGATTAACCGCCAGTTGCTCAACCGGTCCAGATTACTGCACCCAATATGGAAGCGCAGCTTTCTATATGGAATAATAAACATTATTGGACGTATATTTGACCTGGGACACCGGGAACGAAATTTTCTGAAGATTCAATTTTCCGGCCATCTGGTATTCCTTGCTACACGGCCCGGCTGTATTGAGAATTCCAACAGGAAAAAATAGGGAAAATTATTTGAAGAGCTTTTAAACAAAAAAATATCTTATGGAAATATTAATCTTTCAAATAAATGTGAAAATTTCATTGCCGACGCTTTTCGAGAAAATTTAGATGTTGCTATTTTATATCCATTTTTTTTGAGTTTGTCAGACAAACCCGATTCATTTATCAATCGCTGAACCGAAAAAGCAATTTCTTCCGGTGCCTTCTCGTTTACAAGCAAACCTGTTTCCTCGTGCTTAACAGAATCTACGATCCCGCCAATCCGAGTGGCAATAACCGGCACTTTTGCCATCATGGCTTCGATAAATGTAAGTCCCTGGGCTTCATGTCTCGAAGGGCCAACAAAAATATCAACCGCAGCAAGATATACTGGAATCTTCTCAGGTTCAATCCATCCAGGGAAAAAAATCCTATTTGAAAGTCTGAGTTTTTTGACGAGATTTTCAAATAATTTGCGATCCTGGCCTTCCCCAACAATCAGACAGGAAACATCAGGTATTTGCTTTTTTAATAATTTCACTGCCTGAATTAGATCTCCCACCCCCTTTTCCTCAACCAGCCTGCCTATGAATATCAAAAGAGGCCCTACGCCCTTTTGATATTTTTTTTTTATTTTTTCAGATTCAATCTCAGAGCTCCAGTTCTTATCGGTGACTCCCATTGGTATTCTGTGTAATTCATCTAAATTCTGGTTTAATTTTAACACTGCTTCTTCCGTAACTGAACTGTTCACCGTCACAGCATCAACATTACTCAGCGTAAATTGTTTAAACTTTTTTAATGCTTTGCCCTGTAAACCAAAAACGTCACCGCCATGAACAGTTGTTACATGGGGAATCTTAAGCAGTCTGGAAGCAAGCACTCCGGTAAAACCCTGGGGCAAAATCCAGTGAGAATGAAGCAAGTCATATCGGCCTTTAATAAGTTTAGAAAAAATATTTAACCACTCAAAGGCAATTAGTGACGGCAGTTTTAAATAATTAACTTTGTCTGTTCTAAGATTGATCAGTGCCCCACCCTGATAACAAACAGTCTGCTGTGTCTCGGGCCAGAAATACCTGAACCGTTCAACATTAACATTCTTTAGAACCTCTGTTCGATATGCCCCTGGGGCGTGGGGAGCCAGAACATCCACTTTCCACCCTATCCTTTGCAAATCTTCTGCTAAATTTAAAACAAATGGAGTTGTACTGTCAGAAAGCCAGCGGGGAAAATTTGAGGTGACGCAGAGGATTCGACCTTTTGGCTTAGTTCCATAACTATTTTTGAATAAAATCGGCATTTGCTATACCTGAGTTACTCGGTTTTATTCGGAACTGTTCGATGGTCTTCGTTTTTAGAATAATGATCCATCTCAACCCTTTTAACTCTTAACAGAGTTTCTTCGATTAATTTTCTGTTAAATCCAATTACATCTGCAAGCAACCCTATCATATAAACCTGAAAACCGATGATAAAAAGGATTGAAGCCAGTATAAGGGACTGGATATGGCCGGTGCTTGCTCCGGTTAAATAGAAATAAAGGAACCTGATGGAAGGAATCATCCCCATGGCAATAAAGAAAGAACCTATGTAAAAAAAGATTCTTAATGGCTGATACATGGTGTACATACGGATCATTGTTGAAATTGACCGTTCGATAAAATTTGGAATGCTCTTAAATAATCTGGATTCTCTATTTTTTGGATTTGTACCAACCGGGACACTGGCAACTGTCAGATGTTTTTTACCTGCCTGGATAAGGGTCTCTATGGTATATGAAAAAGGAGAGACAATGTTCAACTGCAAAGCTGTTTCCCGGGAAAAGGCCCTGAAACCGCTTACTGTGTCCTGAGCTTTTGTACCGGAAAGTTTTCTTACAACAAAGCTTCCTATTTTCTGCATTTTTTTCTTTGAAAAACTAAAATGTGGTATTTTATCGGTCTGGCGATCTCCAATAACCATATCTGCTTTCTGTTTAAGAATAGGTTTGATCAATTTTGGGATATCTTCTCCTTTATACTGATTGTCTCCATCTGTATTGACAATAATATCTGCACCAAGTCTTAAACAGGCATCCATACCTGTGGAAAAAGCCTTTGCAAGCCCCTTGTTACTTGTATGTTTTACAATGTGATCTACTCCATTTTTTCTTGCCACATCTATTGTGTTGTCAGTTGAACCATCATCTATGACAAGTATCTCAACTTCGCTGATACCGGCAATTTGTCTGGGAATATCTTGAATAGTCTGTGGAAGTGTTTTTTCTTCATTAAAACAAGGAATTTGAACAATTAATTTCATAGATGGCCCTACTACATTGTTAGTTTTAGTGGAAGTCATTGAAAAATCTTTACCACAGGTTTGCTTTGATATACAAGTTAAAATTGATAGTTATATTTCAGTTGCTTTTTGACTACCCGTCTGATATTCATTTTTATGTATATCACCTTTATTCTTAATTTTTAACCCTTGTTTTCAGGAGATTTCTCATGTCCAGTTTAATGGGAGAAAAATTAATTCAGAAACAAAAAATTTCTCATGATCAATTGCAGAAAGCTTTGGATTATCAAAGACTTCATGGCGGACGAATAGGAAACAGTATTGTTACGCTTGGATTTCTCACAGAAGATGAGGTCGCAGAATTTTTCAGGGCGGTTCCGGAAATACCGGATAGCCTGGCAAAGCTGGATCTGACTTATTCCTTTATAGAAAGTCTGGTTGTTAAACATGCGTTGAATTTAAGAGTATTCAATTTTACCGATATGTGTAACAGTACAAAACTCCCCATGTTTATCGTGACTGAAGCAATAGATATTTTACGTCAAAATTATTTCCTCCAGGTCAAAAGCGCGGGACAGTTTTCCAAACTCTCATACACGTTTAATCTTACAGAAGCCGGTATCAAAAAGGCAAAGGAATTGTTAAGCGTTTCAAGGTATACCGGGCCTGCACCGGTATCATTGCGCGCTTATCGAAATCAGGTGGAGGCACAGACCGTTAAAAGCGTTTATGTTGATGAAAAAAATATCAAAAAGGCGTTTTCCGAAATCGTCATTTCTGACGACATGGTTCAGAAATTTGGCCCTGCAATCAGTTCGGGCAAATCAATATTTCTTTATGGGCCTCCGGGCAACGGAAAGACAACCATTGCTGAAATCATTGGAGAAGTCCTGCCTGGCACAATTCGTGTTCCATATGCCGTCCAGGTTGAAGGTGAAATTATTACGGTCTTTGACAGGGCAAGTCACGTAAGAGTTGACTCTGATGAACCAGATGACTCCACAGATCAGCGATGGGTAAAAATAAAACGGCCCGTGATAATGACGGGCGGGGAAATGACATTAAAAGGACTTGATCTGGATTTTAATCACATTGCAAAATTCTATGAAGCACCCTTGCAGATGAAAGCAAATAACGGGCTTTTCATTGTTGATGATTTTGGACGCCAGCAGGTAGATTCCCAAACACTTTTAAACCGATGGATTGTTCCTTTGGAACGCAGGACAGACTTTTTAACCCTGCATACCGGGATGAAAATAGAAATTCCATTTGATCAGCTGGTAATCTTTTCCACAAACCTTGAACCTAAAAAACTGGTCGATGAGGCTTTTCTAAGAAGAATCCGCTATAAGATCAAGGTTGGCTACCCAAGCCTGGATGAATATAAGCAGATTTTTCAAAAAGTTTGTGAGTCCAATGGAATGATTTTTGATGAAAATGTCTTCAAATTTCTGATTGATCTGTATAAAGAAAAGCGGGTCAATATGTGTTCATGCCACTGCAGGGATATTTTGGACTGGATGGTAAACAATGCCCACTACAGGGATGAAAAACCAAAACTGACAAAAGAGACGATTCTGGCTTCATGGGAAAGTTATTTTGTTGAGATGTAGTTCTGTTTTACTGATGTAAAAAAATATTTGTCGTTGATCACCGGTGAAATCCGGTGCATTTTTGTTGTTAAAATTTATAAGTCAATCATCAAGATTTGAATTATTTCTAAGAAAAAAACTTTAATTTTTCTTTCGAAGAATTTTTAATTACATCATTAATTTCGTTTAAAACAGGACTTTTCCCATACAGGTCAAAAAACTCTTCGGTTGTGTTTTTTGCCTCACCTGCAATTTTATCAGCCATCGTTACGAGGGTTTCTTTCACAACTTTGTATTTTATTAGTGTATCCTTGGAAAACCGTTCAAAGTGTCTGGGCTCTAAAAACTGGAAATGCCTACCTCCACCTACTTTCATGGCCATTTTTTTTGCATAGGGATACACATATGTGGACAATAAATCATAGAAAGGTGCCAGGATTGTCCCCTTTTCTCCGTGGATGAAGGAAACGTTTTTTGCGTGAGCATCGGAATTGCCGATTAAACCGTTAAAAATTATAAGTTGTAAAAATCGTTTAGTATCTTTGACTTGAACAGCACTTTCATTTCTGATGAGTGAAAAACACACGTCAAGTGTTGGGGTATATTTTAATTGAGCATTTACATTCAATGCCTGGCAGAAGTCCTCCTGTATCAGTCTGATAATCTGTCCGTTTTCTATTTTTCTGTCGTATCGGTCAATTATGTATAAAGGGATTTCATTAATTGTTATAATTTTAACATCAGGTACGAGCAGACCCATTTTCCTGGCCAGCATCATGCAGAAAGTTTCGTTTTCAACTGTCCCATGAAGATCTTTTATCGGAGTCTTTAAAATATGGGAAGAAGGTGCGCCGTTCATCGAGATTCCGATCTTATTATCTTTAAGTGAAACAGGAAGTTTTTCCTGGGCTCCGGCGAGAGAAAGTCTGATACCCGGATCATTTGCCATAAATGGATTTTCAGGCAGCTCTTTTATTATTCTTGTCAAATGATCGTCAGTGAGGATCTTGTATGAATACGCTGTGGGTTTTGGCGGCAAGGCGCCATCTTCAAATAACGACACAGCACCGGCACAATCTCCTCCTACGGCCTTTAACAATTCAAACTGATTGCTGACAGGAATTTGAAGTTTTCTGGAAAGGACATTCAGAATTTCGCCTTCAGGCAGCAGATTGGTAAAATATGAATATGAATCATCATTTAAATACGGATCTTCCCGCAAGGGCAGTGAAATAGACAACCGACAGCTATCCGGTGAATTGATCCAGCTTTTATCATACTGAAAACAAAAGCGGCGCTGTTGATCCAGCCACAACTCACCAGCCTTGAGTTGATTAACAAAAACGTTGAGCTTACTTTTCACTTTGATGATCCTCAATATAACGGATTAGCCTGTGGTTTGCTTTTGGTATAGCAAATACCTCATACCCGAGACCTTTCAATACATTCAGGGCTTTTTCCATCTGAACAGTCGGTTTTCCGTTTTCAAGATCTGACAGGAAACGGATACCAATATTTAGATATCCAGCCACTTCTGCCTGGGTTAAGCCCTGTTCCTTCCGTGACTTTCTGACAAGTTTGCCAATTGTTTTTGTGTTCATACTTTTCAGCTTGTTATTATTTATTCCCGATCAGGAATATATAATATTTATTTATGAAATGCAATAAAAATATTCCCGAACGGGCAGGAAATTAATGCTTCTCGCATGGGACGACAGCTAACTCAGTCTTCCTCAACTCTAAAAAATATATTATCAATCCCCAATCTGTTTGCTGATCGATGCATAATTGCATCACAAGTAATTAATTTTGCGTTATATCCCCAACTACAGGCAATGTGTAAAGCATCTAGAGTTCTAAGGGCAGTTTTCCTTGCAGACAGCCATTTCTCAGCTTGTCTAAAACATTCAGGCATTACCCGGCGAGTCTCAAAGAGCCCTGAATTAACATCCTTGTTAAAAGTATTTTCTACCAAAACGGCTTGAACTTCATTGAATTCTCCAGTTCTTATCCAACGGGCAATTGCAGAAACAAATTCAATCTTTGTAAGATCACTTATTAGGATGGGCGGGTCCAGGGATATCAACAAATCCTGAATAGGCCGGCTCATGGCTTCTTCCCGATAATAAGGAAGTAAAGCACTTGTATCAATATAATAAATTTCAACCTCGTTCATCACGCATCTCACGAATCAGTTTTGAACTGCCTGCCACACTTTTGGGTAACTTAGCTCTAAATTTATCCCGACAAGGAAAACAAAGGAGCTTTATATCTTCTTGACGAATTCCTGACAACTTGGCAATCGGTGTATTACGTCTGGTAATGATAAATTCCTTACCCGTTACGACAGCATCAAGTATACGACTGATATGCTGTCGAGTTTCTCTCACATTGATAGTTCTCATGACATAACCTCTCTATTTATATTTTACAGATATGGCACTGTCCGATATTCAATGTATACACATTTCATGTGTACATGTCAACACCAGATCATTTTTCATTTTCTCCGTGATGGTTACACAACCACGAAACAAACAAGACTGGAACAAAAGATAAAAATCTATTGATTTATCTCTAAAAAAGAGATAAATACTATATATGAAAACCATTATTTCACAATTTATTGATGATTTCCAGGAACGAAATCTGCCAAGTCCCGTTCCGCGGACACAATCCTTTTCTGAAATAAAAGGTAAGGCCGATGTTGTCATTGGCATGCGGCGTTCAGGAAAAACCTGGTTCTGTTTTCAAAAAATAAATGAGCTGCTTGAAAAAAACATCCTCAGGCATCAGATCCTGTATTTAAATTTTGAAGATGAGAGACTGCTTGAATTCAAGGTGAGCAATTTCCAAGAAATCCTTGATGTTTATTATGGTAAGTTTCCCGAGAACAAAAACAGAACCTGTTATTTCTTCCTTGATGAATTGCAGCGAATTGATCAATGGGAACTATTCATCCGGCGGCTGCTGGACTCAGAAAACATTCAAATATTTATCACCGGGTCATCATCAAAATTATTAAGCACGGAAATTGCTACCAGTCTTAGAGGACGTTCACTTACAACGGAAATATTCCCCTTCAGTTTTCAGGAGTTTTTAAGATATCATAATCTGTTTGCTGACAAACCAGAAAATTTTGGATCAAAGACAGCTGCTATCTTAAGAAAAGCTGTAAAAGAATATTTCCAAATCGGCGGATTTCCTGAAGTCCAAAACATTGATCCCAATATAAGAATCGAAATATTACAAAGTTATATAGATACTGTCCTTCTCAAAGATGTGATCGAACGGTATCGGGTGAATAATATCACAGCAATAAAACACCTGGTAAAAACGCTTATGCATTCATCCGGCAGAAAGTTCAGCATAAACAAATTTTACAACACCTTGAAAAGTATGTCTATAAAATGTACAAAAAATAACCTTTACGCATACCTTGACCACCTGACGGATGCCTTTGTCTTTTACCGGGTGCCCATTCACACCAGATCTGAAAAAGCCAGAATGATTAACCCTGTAAAAATATATACCATTGACACGGGCCTTTTAAATGCCATGCGGTTTCAAAACAGCTCCGACTATGGTCAAATTCTCGAAAACATGGTTTTTATGCATTTGCGAAGAAATAATTACCAAATAGAATATTTCAACACAAAAAAGGGATTTGAAACCGATTTCTTTGCCCGCCACCCAATAACAAATAAAATTAAATTGATCCAGGTCTGTTGGAAGCTGTCAGATCAAAAAACCTTTGACAGGGAATATCGTGGGCTGCAAAACGCAATGAAAGAATTTTCAATCTCTTCAGGTACTGTTGTCACCTGGGATGATGAGGTTCAATTGAACAACAACATACACGCAATCCCTATCTGGAAATGGCTTTTAGAATAAGGACTGGTACTATTGCCTCACGAATAATGTTACCCAAAACAGATCATTATAACAATTTGGCACGTTTTTCATAATTGCGCCATATGAAATAAATATTGTGGCGCAATCTGATTTTCACATCGAACTTAATTCCGAAAAAGTCTTGACTATTTCGGAATTAATGTCAGAATAGACGCCATGAAACGATACTTGGAAAAATATATTCAGGAAGATCTGGATAAAAAAATAATCCTGCTGACCGGACCACGGCAAACAGGA